>CAMOFS010000036.1 GCA_946613735.1 uncultured Lachnospiraceae bacterium
GCCCGCTATGCAAAGACAGTTTATGACGTTTTAGATCTCCTTAGGCTGGCAAAAAACCTGGATACATATATCCGTACAGACTTCAGCAAGGAACCTGAGGTAATCGGGGATGAGAAAGCAAAAAAAGAAGTCTATCCCATTGGAGAGGGAAAAAGATTTACTCCGGAATACTATCTTAAGGATGAAAACGACGTAAAGCTTTATAAGGATATTATGACCTTTGCCAAAAAATTGGATGGTGTAATGGAGGCATTGACGAGTGAGGATGAAGCGGAGCAGGCAGTGGCTCACGAATATCTGCAGACCTTAACGATCGTGGATCAGATCAATGCAAAACCATCCAGAGCTGATAAAAAGTGGATCATGCCCGCGGTGGGACCTTCCTTCAAGGAATACAAGGCGGCAAATGCTAAGGAAAGGACAGCCATGATCAGTCAGTGTTATGTAAACGCGGATAAAGCATTAAAAGAAACGGAGAAGAAGAATGAAGAATGATCGAGTAAAAAGAGGAGTAGTAATGGCTATGGTGATCAGTATGGCAGCGGCTCTTGTGCTGGGAGGATGCGGAAAAAAGGAGGGCGCGGACAGTGCTGATAACGCACCCGCTACACCTCATAATCCGGCCACGGAGCAGACTAAGGCTGCCAATGAAGAGTGGTATGAAAAGCTGGATTTTAATGACAGGAGTGAGTGGGAAAATGCCAACAGGGGTCTTATCGAGGCTCCCGAGGAATTGGAGCTTATATCTGAGGAGGACGGCCATGTGATCTGGAGCCAGAAGGCATATTCATTTTTGGATGGACAGGAAAAAGCTCCGGATACCGTTAACCCCAGTCTCTGGGAGAACGTGAAAAACAATCATGTCTGCGGTCTTTTCGAGGTTACCGATGGTATCTACCAGGTCAGGGGCTTTGATATGGCAAACATCACCTTTATAGAGGGCAATACGGGCTGGATCATTTTTGATACCTCTATGGGCCGTGAGTGCGCCGAGGCTGCCAAGCAGCTGGTGGATAAAAATCTGGGTGAAAAGCCCATAAAGGCGGTACTCATTTCCCATTCACATATTGACCATTTCGGTGGAGTCAGGGCCTTTGTCAATGAGGAAGAAATGGCGGACCCCGAGCTTTCGCTTCAGGAGCAGGCTGACAGCGGCAAGATCCCGGTTATCGTGCCCGAGGGCTTTACGGAGCATGCAGTGGCCGAGAACCTCTACGCCGGCGGTGCTATGAGCCGTCGTGCAGGATATCAGTACGGCAACTATTTACCCAAGGAGGAGACGGGGGCTATGTCCATCGGTATAGGTATGGGCCAGTCCAAGGGCAATGCTACCTTTGTACTTCCCACCTATGAGGTTAAAAATACGGAAGAGAAGGTCACCATCGACGGAGTGGAGATCGAGTTCCAGCTGACTCCGGGGACCGAGGCTCCCGCAGAGATGAATGCCTACTTCCCCCAGAAGAGGGCACTGTGGATGGCTGAAAACTGCACCGGAACCCTTCACAATCTCTATACCCTTCGTGGCGCCGAGGTAAGGGACGGAAATGCCTGGGCTGAGTATATCATGGAAGCGGTGAGTCTCTATGCCGACAAGACGGATGTGGTATTCCAGTCTCACAACTGGCCTCATTGGGGTACAGATGTGATAAAGGACTATATGATAAATACAGCCGCAGTATATAAGTACATCAATGACGAGACGCTTTCCCTCTTAAACGAGGGCTATACCTCCACGGAGATCGCGGATATGATACGTCTCCCCGAGCCCCTGGAGAAAAACTGGTATACCCGCCAGTACTACGGCACCCTGAAGCATGATGCCAAGGCAGTATATCAGAAGTACATGGGCTGGTATGATGCCAATCCTATCAACCTGGACAAGCTCACTCCCGAGGAGAGTGCCAAAAAGTGGGCGGAATATCTGGAGTTGGGTGGAATTGACAAGGCTATGAAAAAGGCCCATGAAGAATATGATGAAGGAAATTACCAGTGGGTGGCTGAGTTTACCAACACCCTGGTCTTTGCCGATCCCGAGAATACCGAGGCCAGAAACCTCTGTGCGGATGCCATGGAGCAGCTGGGTTATCAGGCTGAGTCCGGCACCTGGAGGAACTGCTATCTTACTGCAGCACTGGAGCTTCGTGATGGCAATCAGGCAGCAAAGGCCGCAGGCAACAGCCAGTTTGCTAAGGATATTATGGTCAATCTGACCCCGGAGATGGCCTTTGATTATATGGGCATCATGATGGATAAGTCCAAGATCGAAAATGAAAACTACACCATAGTGTTTGACATTTTGGACACCTATGAGGTCTATACCGTATATATCCGCTACGGGACTGTTATGTATGCAAAATATGCTCCCGAAGGAGATGGTGATGTTAAGGTTCAGTGCCTAAGCAAGCAGATACTCCAGCTCATATCCGGCGCCGGGGATGAGTTTATAAGGAACACCCAGATTTCAGGAGACACCGCAAAATTCGAAGAATTTGCCAAGAATCTAAGCGGCAGCACAGGCGGAAGCAGAGGTACCTTTAATATAATAGAGCCGTAAGAAAAGAGGATCAGGCAATGAAGTGGAGAAATAATGTAGAGATCGACAAAAGCGACGGCATATGGCTCCGTTTCGGGGAGAAGGAAAAGCACCTGGAAAAAAACGACGAGTATATCTTCTCCCTTATGGACTCCGGTATTACCGATGATGACGAGCTCATAAAAAAGGTATCGGAGCATACAGATTGTGACGAGATCTCATCAGGCTTTCGTCTGGCACAGTTTGTGGAGGATTACGGAGACTTTTTGGCAGAGGGTGTGAGATCCAGTGTCTTTGGAGCGATGGTATAGGGGATATTATGTTTGAAGAATTAAGTGAAAAAGAAAAAAAGGAACTCATAACGGGCTTTAATACATCCCTGGCTGAAAGGGACATAAGTACCTATAAACAGCGCTATGACCAGCAGGACATGGCCTGGGAGATGCACAGACAGCACGAGATCCAGAATCGGGACCGGGAGCATAAGCAGGCGCATGAAAAGCCGATAAGTACCAGGTCGAAAAATGCTGATGCCATAGAAAAGGCATTGGGTAGGTTTGACATGTACAAGGAGGACTCTCCTCTATGGCTTTTTATGAATGAGACCATGGATGAGTTTCTTATGTCACGGGCCAATAGAAAACCGGATGAAAACGGGGAGATAGAGCTGGAAAACTCGGATGAGCTCATACGCACCTTCAGGCTCTTGGTCTCCATGGGGCCGGCGGCAGTGACAGAAGAAAACAGCAAGGTGCTGACAGCAAAATGCTTTGATGACAATATGAAATATGCTAAGAACATGGTGGGCATGTATGACATCAAGATGGAGATGATGAGAAGTCAGCTGAGATCCGGTGTGGATACTTCCATCTTTTTAAAAAGCAATGTGGAAAAGATGCCCGACTATGCTGCCAGGGAACTGAACAGGATAAAGGTTCTGTCACAGCTTTTTGCCCCGGGGACTCCGACATACATGGCTCTTTCAGACACCGAGAAGAAGGATGCGGATTACCTGAAGGCAAAATATGAGTTTTGCAAAAAAGCGTTTGAGGCCGCCATGTTAGAGGATCCCAAGGTCAATGACGGTCTGTATGAGTCCACCAATCTGGAGGTTGTTTATCCCGGAAGCCTGAAGGCAGATATGGATGCTTTTTTTGAGGAGCTTGAAAAAAAGGGCAGGACACTTCCCGGTATGGATGAACGTGTCAGGGAAAACAGAAAAAAGAGCGGAGTAAATGCGGACTTTTTTGGTGATACCCTGTATGGCTTTGTGGATGAGATCAAAAATGCCGTTGCAAAGAATCCCGGCAGCTACAAGGAACATAAGGAAGGCATCGATAAGATGATGCAGGAGTTCATGACGGCCTTAGAAGGCTTTAACATGAAGATGCATGTGGTACAGTGCCTGACAATGGACAATAATGACGAATACTATTTTGAAAGCTTCCCTGAAATGAAGGCTGCCTACGCAGCTATTTGCAGGAAGTATCCCGAAGGCCAGGATCTTTGCGATAAATATATCCAGAATTATATCACTGATGAGAAAGAGAATATCGGTGCAAGGTCATATATGAACGCACTTTATGATACCATATTTTATTATCTCACCGGGGAGAAGGAACCTACTGTTGATGAGGCGTATATGACGCAGGGCTTTGAAGGGATGCAGAGTGTGTATGAGACCATTGATGAGAACAGAGTGCTGAAGCAGACCCTGAATACCATTCAGAATAACCCTGATATCACCTACATAAAGCTTAAGCCCATTGAGCAGATGCTGATAAATAAAAGGATCAATTCCTTTACCAAAAGGATAAGTGAGTTCGATACATTTTTCATTTACCAAAAGCAGTTAAAGGACAGAAAGGGCGATCTGACAAAGCTTTACCGGGAATATCAGTTTTTAAAGCCTTTTATGGATATTAAGTTCATGGATGGGAGTGATGATACCCTTATCAAGGGGTATTTCATCAAGGATACGGCCAGGGAAATGAGATACAGCTACGGCAAGAAGGAAAAGGCGGGCTTCGATATCAAGCTTAGGCTTATAGATGCTCTCTTCCAGTTCTATAAGGACGAGGAGGCGCTTGATCAAAATAATTACACGAAGCTCAATGCTTCCCTTGCTAAGATAGAGGATGATACCTATAAGTGGCTTGAGACTGCCAATGTAAGGGCTCAGAGTATACCGAATGCAACGCACCCCTTAAGCCAGGGGATCGATTCAGTGGATGCGGACTTAGAGCGATTCAAAAAGGAACATCCGGAGATCAAAGCACCTAAAGGTAAGTCTTATATCTATGCCTATGGTGCCTACTATGAAAAGGAGATTGAAAAGCTTTCAAAGGCCAAGCCAAAAAACGATATGGAAAAAGCCAAAAACGAGGCAAAGATCACAGAGTACAAAAACAAGGTAAAGTGGGCGCGCATACATCTGGGAATTAATTCCCAGGCCTTTAGCTATGTGGGAGCCCCCGATGTAAAAGCATTAAATGGCTGCTCCCTTGCCAGGTCCGTAGACACCCTGTTGGATATACCGGTTATCAAAAACATGGACCCTTATGAATACATTGATAACCTGGAGGACTTCAGCGCCCATATCTTTTTCCATGATCCTACGCAGGAGGAGCTTTTGGACGCAAAAGAGAGGCAGACAAAAGCTATCAGACGAGAGATGATGCTATACGAAAAGCATCTTCTTACGCTTGAGAGAAACCTGGGGTATGAGATGCCAACCATGTCCATGGTAGTTGCCAATTTTGATAAAATAGCAAGGGAGACAAACTTCTCCCAGGATTGTTTAAATCTTATTATACTTGATACCCGCGTTTTGGATGACAAGGATCCAGCTGACATAAGACTTCGTCATCTGGCTAGATATATGGCGGCTCTCTCCACCTTTATGATGGACTTGAGACAACTGCCTATGGGTGGTTATGATACGAAAGGGATACAGGATTACTATGAGGGACGGGTGTTAAAGCAGTGTCCCGACAGCATAGCATATCTTAAGACCCATGACCCCATAATAAGGGAAAATGTAACTGCATGATACTGCAGGGAAAGAGAGAATATCATGCTCTATGAATTTGAAGCTAATACCCGGGAGGCACTCAGGTATGAAAAACTGCTCCCGGACATCTACCGGGAGGGGATAGTTTCCGGAGAGCTTTTTGCGGTAGCCGTATTTGACGGAAAAAATACCCGGGATAAAATGGTGGGGCTGGTGCTTTCAAAGGTGACGGAGGATTTTCAGGAGATAGTCTGGGTGGGCCTTACCGAAAAGTACAGCCTGCCGGAGTATGGGGCTGACCTTGTCTGCTTGAGAACTGAGGCAGCCAGGGAGGCAGATGCCTTAAAGGGAACCTTTTGCCGCATCCCGTCAAGTGAGGAACGGATGAGGGAATACTTTTTGCTGGCGGGTTATGAGTTTATGGATATCTATGAAGAACCGAAGTTTTCTATCGCCTATCGTTTTTATGAAAAAAAGAAGATACCCAAACTGATGGAAAAACTGTTGCCGCTGCCACAAAATGCATAAGGATAGGAGTGCGTCATGGATAATGCTCTTTACGCAGAATATAAAAAAACAGCCGAGGTTGCCTCAAGAAGAACCGACAGGACCGATGATGACAGAAAAAGCCTGGGTATAGCCAATTTACATAACAACATCTATACGCTGGGGGCAAAGGATATTTCCTTAAGTGAAGGCCAGAGCTTTGATGAAAAAGCCCGAAAGGAGATAGGAGCTCTGTCGGTTACAAGATACCTGTATTCCCTTGGCAACAATGAGCAGACGCGAGCTGATGCCGATCTGGCGGAGTTTAAAGAGCTCTTGCTTACGGCCAAGGACAGTGAGGAATATAAAAAAAGATATGAGGCACTAAACGAGGAATCGACAATAAAGCAAAAAAAATGGTTTGCAGAAGCGAATGGGATACTTGAAAAGGCCGGGAAAAATGCCCGTCGAATCAGTAGAGACCAGATAGTACGGATAATTGATGATGCCAAAAAGGCCACTGCCAGGGAAGACCGCATCAGGGACACGCGGGATGCCCTGATGGAGTGCCCGGAGTTTTCGGATAAGAAGGAGGAGCTTTTGGACTTCTTTAGGCTGGAGATCAATTTTTCCGAGTTTGTATCCGAAAGTACTATGGCCTGCCTTAGGTTCATTGCGTCCGGGCAGCAGCCGGGTTATCTTCAGGGTAGTTATATATACAGGCATTGGGGCATACCCGCCAATCGCCTTTCCCAGAAAAAGACCTTCGCAGCACAGCTTTTTACCCTGGATGAGAGCTTTTTGGGACTCACGGAATATGAGCTTGATACTTTCCCTTTTGCCATGCTTTTGGAAAAGAAGATGGAGAATAAAAAGCAGGAAGGATCCATGACCTATGAGGATATAAAAAAGGAGTATTCTTTTTTATGTGGTGAAAAGGAAAAGCTGCATGAGCTCTTTGAGGAGCCGGGTATACTTAAGATTTTTATCCATATCACCGATATGATAGTTCTTTTTGATAGGCTAAAAACCCTGCGTGAAGCCATCTGCCCACTTTTGGGTACGGATGAAGACCACAGGGAGGAGCTCTTTGAAATGTATTCGGTCTGCAGTGCAATGTATAATACGCTTATGATAAGACACCGGGGTATGGTGTCCGCATCCCGACTTACACCGGGGCAGCTTATAGCAGAAAAGCCCAGCTATAAAACAGCGGACTATGATTATTGTCTCAGGGAACAAAGGAATGTGGTAAACAGGTATCCGGAGAGAAAATGAGTTACATTAAGATTCCGAAGGTCTATAAAAAATTCAAAAAGGCGGAGGAGCTTTTTTCTCCTGTGATCATGACGGCTGCCACCGGCTGGGGCAAAAATGCGGCGGTGGACTATTATTACAGGAGGAAAAACCCACTGGTTCTCGGCTGCAGAGAGGGGCACCTTATGGAAATGCCTGATCCGGACAGCTTCAGGAGCAGCGTGGTGGTCATTGATGATATGCAGTGGCTTTTTGAGGAGGAGTCCATCCGCTATCTTAAAAAGCTTTTGCGTGTGCCCGGGATCCAGGTTATCATGCTGACCAGGGGAGGAGTAGTACCCAAGTACCTGGCAGCTGAGGAGATGGATCTGGGTTTTGTGCGGATAACAGAGAATGATCTGGCCTTTACCGAAAAGGAGGTACAGGCCTATTTTGATGAAAGGGAGATCCCTATCGATCCTGAGGATGTAGGATCAGTACTCAAGGCTTCAAAGGGCTATGTCAGGGCCATTTTTTTCTATGCCACAAGGATGGAGGACGGCAGTCGTTTTTCCAGTGATATGGAGGCAGCGGTCATACAGGATATTTACCGCCTGTGGGATGGCCAGGTATATGACCAGTGGCTTGATGACTTTGTACATTTTTGCCTTTGTGTGTGCAGATATGATGAGTTTACCTTGGAGATGGCGGAGTATCTGACCGGGAATAAAAATATCTCCAAGGTCATCGAATACTGCAGGGATAATACCAACCAGCTGGAAATAAGGGCCTCGGGCTACTATGCAATACGCCGGGAGATGAAAGGGTATTATCGATGGAAACAGGAGCTTGTGTGGAGTGAGGCGCAGAAGCTGGAGAACTTCCGCAGGGCGGCCAATTACTACGAGATGAAGGGCGAGATCGAAAATGCCCTTATGTATTATCAAAAGGCGGGTGATACCCAGAGGGTGAAGGAGCTTTTGATACGTGATGCCAACACCCATCCCGGAACCGGGCATTATGTTCAGAGCCGGGAATACTATTTTTCCCTGCCAAAGGAGGATATACTGGCATCGCCGGTACTCATGGCCGGGATGAGCATGCTGTACAGTCTGATACTTATGCCGGAAAAGTCGGAGGAGTGGTATGATGCCCTGGATGCTTTTTACCGGGATAAGTCCAACAGTAGGGAGCGTCGGCGGGAGGCCGGAGCCAGGCTGGCATATCTGGATATAGGACTTCCCCACAGGGGAACCAAGGGACTTATGGGTATCATGAAAAATGTCTTTACCATGATGCAAAAGGGGGATATTGTCCTGCCGGAGTTTTCCGCTACCGGTAACATGCCCTCTATCATGAACGGAGGACTGGACTTTTGCCAGTGGTCGAAAAACGACGTGCAGATAGCACGTTTTATGGGCAGGTCCGTGGCCGCCATCATAGGGGATTTCGGTAAGGGCTTTGTGACACTCTGCCTGGCAGAAAGCGGTTTTGAAAAGGGCACCATGCCGGCCTATGAGGTTCTGACACGCTGCAGTGACGGATATGATGCGGCATCCCATGGCGGCAAGATAGAGATGTGCTTTGTGTCATTGGGAATACAGATCAGGCAGCATATGGTGGAGGGACAGCTGCCCTCGGCAAAGAGGATACTGGAGTCCTTTGAGGAAAAGGTAAGAAACCAGGGAGCAGACCACCTTCTTCCCAATCTTTATGCCTTAAAGACATGGATGTCCCTTTTTGTAGGAGCGGACGAGAAGGTATTAGGATATATCGAAGAGGTTTCTGATGCCAGGGTTTTCTTTTGCGTCGCAGACAGGTACCGCCAGTCTGTAAAGATACGCTGCCTCGTAGCTTTTGACAGGCTGGAGGAGGCCTTTGATCTGGCCACCTTTTTGACCGGGTATTATGAGTCCTACGACAGGACTTTTATGTGGATGGAAAATGAGGTTTTAAAATCCATCATACTATATCGCATGGGGGATGAGCACTGGAGGGATCACCTTCACGGGGCCCTGCTAAGATCCGAAGAGTACCGTTTTATCAGGCTATTCTCTTTGGAAGGTGCGGCGCTGCTTCCTCTTTTAAAGCAGGTAAAGGATGAGGGCGGCTTTTCAGATGTGGATGAAGAGCATTTTGACAGGATATACGAGGAATGTATCAGGGTGGCTACCGGCTTCCCGGATTATCTTAAGCGTATAAAGCGGGAGAATATTTCGCTTACCACC
>CAMOFS010000037.1 GCA_946613735.1 uncultured Lachnospiraceae bacterium
TGATTGAGACGGCCACTTTCCGCCAGAATTCCCAGACGGTGGGGGAGATCATCGGAGAGGGACTGGACATACATAAAAGTGTACACTCCAGACAGGAACGTGATGAAAGAGTGGGAGAGATCCTCGACAAGGTGGGACTGGCAAGGGAGCACCGTACCCGTTATCCCCATCAGTTTTCCGGCGGGCAGAGACAGCGTGTGGGTATAGCCAGGGCGCTTATTATGAACCCCAAGCTGATCATAGCGGATGAGTGCATTTCGGCGCTTGACGTGTCTATCCAGGCCCAGGTAGTCAACCTTATGAAGGATATCCAGGAGGAGACGGGCACGGCGTACCTTTTTATAGCCCATGACCTGTCTATGGTAAAGTATATCTCCGACAGGATCGGAGTGCTGCATTTGGGACATCTTTTGGAGACCGGCACCAAGGATGAGATATTTGAAAATCCCATCCACCCTTATACAAAGAGTCTGCTTTCGGCCATTCCCGCTCCCAATCCTGTGGTGGAAAAGCAACGTGAGGCCCTTACCTATGACTACAAGACCAGTGGCATAAACTACAATGACGGCACCTACCATAAGGTGGACGGCTCCCACTTTGTAAAGTGTACTGACGAAGAGTTTAATAATTGGACTAAATAGATAAGATTTTCACTTGAATAATTAGTTGAAACATACTACAATAAATAGGCTTGTCGGATTATCCGGTAAGCCTATTATTCTTGGTGTGAAGGTTTTAATATGTTTATTGGACGAGAGAGAGAGTACAGGGAATTAGAGACTTTTCTGGAGGACAGTGACAAAAGAGTTTTTTGTGTATACGGTCGACAGGGAATAGGAAAGTCCACCCTTTTAAAGAACTTCCTAAAGGAACACAGGGGAGCCTATTTCCCTGCATATAAGACGACTGAGGACCAGCAGCTTACGCTCCTTAAAAAGGTTTTGCGCATAGAAAAGGCAGACACTTTGGAGGATGTACTTAAGGCACTTTCCGATATCGCCGGAACCGAGCGATTTGCTCTCGTCATCGATCATTACGGGGACTTCGCCAAGACCGACGAGTCGTATGCGCCTACCCTCCACAGATTTCTCAAGGGGGACTGGTCCGATAAGAATATCAAGCTGATCCTCTGCGAGGATTCATATCTTACAGCCAACAAGCTTATGCTTTCAGCAGGTGCCATCTGGCAGGATTTTGAGCCGGAGACCATGGAGATAGGATGCATGGACTTTTATGAGTCTGCCCGTTTTTTTGCGGATGCTACACCCGAGGAAAAGATCTTTTACTTTGGGCTGACGGGGGGGATGCCCTGCTATCTGAAGCAGCTTAAGGACGGCATTGAGGAATCCGTTCAGAACGTATTCCTTCGACACACTTCCGAGATGGGGATACTTCCTGAAAAACAGATAGCCACCGAGCTTCGCGAGATGTCCTACTACAACAGGATGCTCATCACCCTAGCCTCGGGCAAGACCAGGGTGAACCAGATATCGGAGGATGTGAAAAAGCCCAAGGATGTGGTGGTGCCTTACCTTAAGAAGCTTATGAGTATAGGTATTGTCCAAAAGGAAAATCCCATTACCGAAAAGGACAACCGCAAAAAGACCAGGTACTCTATCGTTAATGAGAGTGATATATTCTGGTACAAGTTCATTGCCCCCAACATGGATATGTATCTGTGTGGGGAGAGGCAGAAGCTTTTAAAAGAGATGATCATGCCCAATGTGGCTGACTATATGCGCCAGGTTTTCATCCATGTCTGTAAGGACTATATGATAAGACGTGCTGCGGATCCTGATTTTCCGGCCAGGCTTAACGAAGTGGGCAACTGGTGGGAGAATGATGACGAGAAGATGACCACTGCCGGTTTTGATCTGGTGGCCATCGGTGAAAACAAGGGAGCTCCGGCCATGCTTTTTGCCAGGTGTTTTTATGATGATGATCCCATTGATATGGCGACGCTGAAATCACTCATCGACCTGACAAAGCATCTTAAGACCAGTGACAACACATACTATGTTATTTTTTCCAAATCGGGCTTTAACGCCAGCGCACAGACGGCGGCATCGGCGATAAAGAATATAATACTTATCAGTATGAAGGAAGTATGCGAGTACAAAAAAGATTCTTCGGGCTAAAGCCCTCAGAATGACAGTGTGGGTGTCATCCTGAGCGAAGTGGGATCCACATGTCATCCTGAGCGAAGCGAAGGATCTTAGTATATCAACCAGAAAAAGGAGGATAAAAATGACTACACAGGAACTCAAAGAAATGGCAGTCAATGTCCGTAAGGGTATCGTTGAAAGTACCCATGCCGCAAAATGCGGTCATCCGGGCGGATCACTTTCGGCAGCAGAGGTTTTTACTTATCTGTATTTTGAAGAGATGAACATCGACCCTAAAAACCCCAAGGATCCCAAGAGAGACAGGTTCGTTCTTTCAAAGGGACATACCGCACCCGGTCTTTATTCCGCTATGGCTTATCGCGGTTATTTCCCCGTGGAGGAGCTCAAGACCCTTCGTCATACAGGCTCTCATCTCCAGGGTCATCCCTGCGTAACCCATACACCGGGAATAGACGCATCCTCCGGTTCACTGGGCCAGGGTATCTCAGTGGCAGCAGGTATGGCGCTTTCCGCAAAGCTTACCAATGATGATTACCGTGTATATACACTTTTGGGCGATGGAGAAATAGAAGAGGGTCAGGTATGGGAGGCAGCTATGTTTGCCGGTAACAGAAAGCTTGACAATCTTGTAGTAATCGTAGACAACAACAATCTACAGATCGACGGACCTATCACAGAGGTTAATTCCCCCTATCCCATCGTGGATAAGTTCAGGGCTTTCAATTTCCATGTGATCGAGGTGGCTGATGGTAATGATATGGACCAGATAGCTGCAGCTTTCAAGGAGGCACGTGAGACAAAGGGTGCTCCTTCTGCCATAGTAATGAAGACAGTAAAGGGCAAGGGCGTCTCATTCATGGAGAACTCCGTAGGCTGGCACGGCAAGGCTCCCAATGATGAGGAGTACGAGCAGGCCATGAAGGAACTGAACGAAGCGAAGAATCTTTATAAGTGAGAAGCTTAATCTGTTAAGGAGGATCAATAATATGTCAGATATGAAACCGGTTGCAACCAGAGACAGCTATGGTAACGCTTTAGTTGAGCTGGGTAAAAAATATGATAACCTTTTTGTTTTGGATGCTGACCTTGCAGCTGCTACCAAGACAGGAGTATTCAAAAAAGAGTTCCCCGAGAGACATATAGACTGTGGAATCCAGGAGAGCAATATGGTTGGTGTGGCAGCAGGTATGGCTGCTACAGGTAAGGTTCCCTTCTGCTCTACATTTGCCATGTTTGCAGCAGGCCGTGCTTATGAGCAGGTGAGAAACTCTGTATGCTATCCTCATTTCAATGTTAAGATCGGTGCCACACATGCAGGCATCTCCGTAGGTGAGGACGGCGCTTCCCACCAGTGCCTGGAAGATATCGCCCTGATGCGTGAGCTTCCCGGTATGGTAGTGATCAATCCAGCTGACGACATCGAAGCCAAGGCGGCAGTAGAGGCTGCATATCTCCATGACGGCCCTGTATATATGCGTTTTGGAAGGCTGGCAGTGCCTATTATCAATGATAATCCCGACTACAAGTTTGAGATCGGAAAGGGTGTGGTTTTGCGTGAGGGCAGTGACGTGTCCCTTATAGCCACAGGACTCGAGGTAGGTGAGACTCTTGCGGCAGCTGATGAGCTGGCAAAGGATGGTATCAATGCCGAGGTCATCAATATCCACACCATAAAGCCTTTGGATGAGGAGCTTGTGATCGCTACCGCTAAAAAGACCGGCAAGGTGGTTACCATCGAGGAGCATTGGGTAAATGGCGGCCTCGGCTCTGCAGTAGCAGAGGTTCTTTCCGAGAAGTGCCCCACTCTCATGAAGAGGATCGGAGTGTATGACACCTTTGGTGAGTCCGGCCCCGCCAAGGAGCTTCTCCACAAATACGAGCTGGATGCCGAGGGCATCGTAAAGCAGGTTAAAGCATTTTTATAAGATCCTTTATGGAGCGAAGCGTATGGGCTACAGACAGGAATATGAAAAATGGGTGAACGCACCCTATATCGACGAAAAGACCAAGGCAGAGCTTTTGTCCCTCACCGATGAAAAGGAGATCGAGGATCGATTTTATCGTAACCTGGAATTCGGTACCGGTGGCCTGCGAGGGGTCATCGGTGCCGGTACCAACCGCATGAATGTATATACTGTGCGGTTGGCTACCCAGGGTCTGGCAGATTACATCCTGTCCCAGAAAGGCGCCGAGAGAGGAGTGGTGATAGCCTATGATTCCCGCCGTATGTCCCCCGAGTTTTCCCGGGAGGCGGCTCTTGTTTTGAATGCCAATGGGATCAAAACCTATCGCTTTGAGAGTCTTCGTCCCACACCTGAGCTGTCCTTTGCCGTTCGGGAGCTTAACTGCATAGCGGGTATCGTTGTTACAGCCAGTCATAATCCCAGGGAGTACAACGGCTACAAGGTATATTGGGAGGATGGTGCACAGATTACCCCGCCCCATGACAAAAACATCCTGGAGGCAGTGGCAAAGGTAACGGATATCTCCGCTGCAAAGACCATGACAAAGCAGGATGCCAGGGCAGCAGGCCTGTACAAGGATATAGGAGAAAAGATCGATGATGCCTATATCCGCGAGGTTAAAAAGCAGTCCATCCACCCGGACATCATCCGCGAGGTGGCAGATGACATCACTATTGTGTACTCGCCATTTAACGGTTCGGGTAACAAGCCTGTACGGCGGATCTTAAAGGAGCTGGGTTTTTCCAAGGTCCATGTGGTACGGGAGCAGGAGGCTCCGGACGGTGAGTTTCCCACCCTGCCCTATCCCAATCCGGAGGCACCGGAGGCCTGGGAGCTGGCCATAAAGCTGGCGCGTCAGGTGGATGCGGACATCATTCTGGCAACCGATCCGGATGCTGACCGCCTGGGAGTATATTGTAAGGATAAAAAGACAGGAGAATATATCTCCTTTACCGGTAATATGTCGGGCATGATCATAGCAGAGTATATCCTGCGTGAGCTGTATGAAATGAATGTTATGCCCACCCACCCGGCGTTGGTGGAGACCATAGTTACCACTGATATGGCAAAGCTCATTGCCAAAAACTACGAGGTGGACGTGGTAGAGGTACTTACCGGGTTTAAGTACATCGGCGAGCAGATCAGGCTTTTTGAGGAGAACCAGACCTACCACTATATATTCGGTTTGGAAGAGAGCTACGGTTGTCTGGCAGGTACTTATGCCAGGGATAAGGACGCCTGTGTAGCGGTCATGCTGTTATGTGAGGCAGCCGCTTTTTACAAGCAGCAGGGCAAGACTCTGTGGGATGCCATGTGCGATATGTATGAGCGATATGGGTATTTCCGCGAGGGTCTGTATACTACCACTCTTTATGGCAAGGACGGAGAGGAAAAGCGCAACGCCATTATGGAGGCAGCCCGTAAAAATCCCCCGGAGACACTGGCTGGACGCAAGGTTTTGGCTGTCCGCGACTATGCGGCAGATATACGTCGCGAGCTTGCCACGGGGACGGAGACATCTACAGGACTTCCCAGGTCCAATGTGCTCTACTACGAGCTGGAGGATGATTTCTGGTGCTGCATCAGACCCTCCGGAACCGAGCCCAAGATCAAGTATTACTACGGGGTCAAAGGCAAGGATCTTGCCGAGGCAGATGAGCTTTTGGAGAGAATGAAGACGGAAGTAATAGAGATCGGCAAATGAAGTGTATTATTTTAGCGGGGGGCTCGGGCGACAGGCTCTGGCCCCTTTCTCGTAAGAACGACCCCAAGCAGTTTTTAAGACTGGGTCGTGATATATCAATATTCCAGGATACCATCACAAGGAATCTGTCGTTGTGTGATGGTTTTCTTATTGTGACCAACAATGACTACCGGGACATCGTGGAGAACCAGATGCAGATGTTCCAGGGTATATCCTATCAGGTGATCTTAGAAGAGGAGGGCAGAGGAACCGCGGCGGCGGTGGCTCTGGCCATTTTGTCATACCCGGAAGACGAGGAGATACTGATACTTCCCTCTGATCTGATCATCTCCGGGGAGAGCTATTCTGAGCTTATCTATGAGGGCAGGGAAAAATGCAGGCAGGATCGCATAGTCCTCTATGGCATCACTCCCGAGAATCCTAAAAAGAGTTACGGCTACATCAGATTCAGTGGTGATGAGGTGACCCGTTTTATAGAAAAGCCCTCTGCCGAGCTGGCAAAGGAGATCTTTAGTGAGCCGGATGTATTATGGAATTCCGGTATGATCCTGGGTCGTGCCGGGATCATTATGGATGAGCTAAAAAAACAGGCATCGGAATTTTGCAGACGCATGAGACCGGTATTTGACCAGGGACAGATCAAAGATTCCCATACTACTTTTTTTTCAAAAGAACTGTTCAAGGATATAGAAAAGCACAGTATCGAGCAGCTGCTTCTGGAGGGCAGTGACAGACTCTCCGTCATCAGGCTGCGCTGTAAGTGGAGCGATGTTTCCGATTTTTCTTCCATGGAAAAGCTTCTCGAAAATGATGGGTCCGTAAAACCCATCATCAATGACTCTGAGGATGTATCAGTGATCAATTCGGACACCTCCAGGCTGGTGGTGGTAAATGGGATACATGACGCATACGTTATCACCACGCCTGATGTGACCTATGTTACCGATAAGTCCGGGGCCAATAAAATAAAGGACATCATGAGAGAAAAGGCTGCCGCTTACGGAGAGTATTTTAATGAAAATCCACTGGTGGGCAGAACCTGGGGTACCAGGGAGGTGATCCATCGTGAGCCGGGCTATCGGGTGAGAAAGATAGTCATCTATCCGGGGGGATCCATCTCGCGTCACACCCATGAAAAGCGTAATGAAAACTATTCCGTGGTAAGCGGAGTGCTTTCGGTGGAGCTTGCTGACAGGACAGTAGAGCTGAAGCAGGGTGATGGGATTAATATTTTGCCAGGAATGGTACATAGGGTGTATAATGGGTCTGACAGTGAAGTCATTGCCATAGAGGTTGACACCGGTGCCGAGATCGAGGAGCAGGACATGGTGTATCTTGTATCGGAAAGTGTCTCCGATTTGCCGGCACTTTACAAGCTGTCTCCAACCTACAAGGATTATCTATGGGGCGGCAGCAGGCTCCGGGATGTATATAAAAAGAATACACCATATGATATTACGGCGGAGTCATGGGAACTGTCTGCACATCCGGACGGACCGTCTACCATATGCGGCGGAGCTTTTGACGATATGAGCTTTGACGCATTTGTAAAGGAGCATGGAGATGAGGTGCTTGGTTGGAAGAACCAGAACCTGGACCGTTTCCCACTTTTGATCAAGTTTATTGATGCGAAAAAGGACCTGTCCATACAGATACACCCGGACGATGATTATGCTTTTATCAATGAGGGCGAGTTTGGGAAAAACGAAGTATGGTATGTGATGGATGCTGAGCCCGGAGCATATTTGTATTGCGGACTTAAGGAAAAGACCACGGTGGATGAGCTAAAAACCTGCCTTAAGGACAACACCGTTACGAAGCTTTTGAACCGGGTGGAGGTCAAAAAGGGCGATGTTGTTTTTATTCCCACAGGGACTATTCACGCCATCGGTGCTGGAGTGTTCATTTGTGAGATACAGCAGTCATCCAACTGTACCTACAGGCTCTATGACTATGAACGCGTGGATAAGGATGGGAAAAAGCGTCCACTCCATATAGAAAAAGCTTTGGATGTGGTGGATCTTGAGCCTTATGTGAAGAATTCATACGGCTACAGTGAGCCGGTGACGGACTATGAGGGCAATACTGCCCAGACACTTTGCCGTTGTAAATATTTTGAATCCGTGAAATATCAGGTTTGCGGTGAGCTACAGATCAGGATGGATGACGCATCGTTTTTGTCCATCGTGATCTTAAACGGATCGGGGAAGATATTTACCGGTGATGAAAGGATAGACTTTGAGCCCGGCGAGAGCATATTTGTATCATCCGGGCGCAGGGTGATCCATGTAGAGGGATGTTGTGAGTTTATAGCTACGCGGGTATAGGAGATTTGAATCCTATTGATCATGGAGGTTTGAAATGAGCAGAGTATACGGAGTGATAATGGCCGGCGGTGGAGGTACACGATTCTGGCCGTTGTCCAGGCACACCATGCCAAAACAGCTTTTAAATCTGAGCGGCAAGGATCGCATGATAAATGAGACCGTTGACAGGATCGCTGCAGTGGCGGACAAGGGCGACATTTTTATCGTCACAAATGTAGACCAGGTCCCCGGCATGCAGGCGGCAGTAACAGTGACAGGACGGGTGGCACCGGACCACATTTTAGCAGAACCCTCGGCACGCAACACCGCAGCATGTATCGGCTATGCGGCAATGGAGATCATAAAAAAATATGGTGACGGGATTATGACGATCTTTCCGTCGGATCACTTTATACGAGATCAAAAAGCTTTTGAGGAAGTGTTGAGATGCGCCTGTGATGTGGCGGAAAAGGAAAACTGCCTGGTGACCTTAGGGATCACCCCCACCTTTGCATGTACGGGATATGGGTATATCAAGTACGACCGATCCTCGGCAGGTGAGGGCCTTTTTGCATGTAGGGTGGAGGAGTTCCGTGAGAAGCCGGATGCCGCCACGGCAGAAAAGTATGTCAAAAGTGGAGACTACGCATGGAATTCGGGCATGTTTGTCTGGAAGGCTTCGGTGATATTGGATCAGATGAAGGAGCTTTTGCCTGATGTGTATGAATGCATTGAACGAATAGGGGATGCCATGGGAACGCCTGAGGAGAAGAAGGTGATCGCCGAGGTATATCCCACTATTCCATCCGTTTCCATTGACTACGGCATTATGGAAAAGGCATCCGATGTTCGCGTGATATCTGCTGATATGGGCTGGTCCGATGTGGGCAGCTGGGACAACCTCGGGGAGATCTATGATGAAGACAACGATGGTAATGTTTTTGCCGGAGACCACCTGGCCATAGACACCAAGGGCTGCATCACATACTCGCAGGACCGCCTCATTACCACCATAGGGGTTTCGGATCTTATAGTGGTGGAGACTGAGGACGCCATCTTAGTCTGTGATAAGTCACGCGCCCAGGATGTGAAGCTGGCAGTAGAAAAACTAAAGTCCGAAGGACGTAAAGAGCTATTATAAACTATCCAGTGTCACCCAGAGAGCGTTTGTCACCCAGAGAGCGTTTGTCACCCAGAGAGCGTTTGTCACCCTGAGTGTTTTTTGTCATCCTGAGCGAAGCGAAGGATCTCGAAACAAGGGATCTTTAAAGAGAGGAGTATGGTTATGTCAAAAGAAATCCACGGCGAAGCCGAACTGACTTTTTTCGAAGCCACAAGT
>CAMOFS010000038.1 GCA_946613735.1 uncultured Lachnospiraceae bacterium
CCTGCAGGTCTTGCAGCGGCAGCCGAGGCTAAAAAGTCCGGCGTAGACAGCATCCTGATCCTGGAAAGAGATCATGAGCTGGGCGGCATTCTTAATCAGTGTATCCATAATGGTTTCGGCCTGCACACCTTCAAGGAGGAGCTTACCGGCCCTGAGTATGCTCAGCGTTTTATGGACGAGGTTTTTGATTTAGGTATCGAATACAAGCTCAACACCATGGTAATGGATATCACAGATACCAAGGTGGTTACGGCTATGAACAAGACTGATGGTATGTTCCAGATCCAGGCCAAGGCAGTTATCCTGGCTATGGGCTGCAGAGAGCGCCCCAGAGGTGCACTGAATATCCCCGGTTATCGTCCGGCAGGTATCTTTTCTGCAGGTACCGCGCAGAGACTGGTCAATATCGAGGGATATCTTCCCGGTCGTGAGGTTGTTATCCTCGGTTCAGGTGATATAGGTCTTATCATGGCCCGTCGTATGACATTAGAGGGCGCAAAGGTCAAGGTGGTGGCTGAGCTCATGCCTTATTCCGGAGGTCTGAAGAGAAATATCGTACAGTGTCTGGATGACTATGGCATTCCCCTTAAGCTTTCACATACCGTTGTTGACATTGAGGGTAAGGAGAGAGTTGAGGGTATTACCATTGCAGAGGTTGGCCCCGATATGAAGCCCATCCCCGGTACAGAGGAGCACTACAAGTGTGACACTCTTTTGCTTTCGGTCGGACTCCTTCCGGAGAACGAGCTTTCCAAGACAGCTGGAGTGGAGCTTTCCAATATCACATCCGGCCCTGTGGTCAATGATTCACTTGAGACTTCTGTCGAGGGTATCTTTGCCTGCGGTAACGTTCTTCACGTACATGATCTGGTTGACTTCGTTTCACAGGAGGCATCCAATGCGGGAAGAAACGCAGCCAAGTATGTAAAGGAGGGTGCAAAGCCCGCTTCTAAGGAGATAAAGATCAATGCGGTAGATGGTGTTCGCTATACAGTGCCCGTTACCGTAAGGCCCGCTGAGATGGATGACACTGTTACCGTACGTTTCCGTGTGGGAGCTGTATACAAGAATTCCGCAGTGACCATGTACTTTGGTGATGAACAGGTTCTGAAAAGGAAAAAGCAGATCATGGCACCCGGAGAGATGGAACAGGTCGTGATCAAGAAGGAGGAGCTGGCAAAGCATCCTGACATTTCAGATATTACAATAAAGATTGAGCAAGCGTAAGAGGGAGGCGATATAGAATGGAAACAAGAAAACTTACCTGTATCGGTTGCCCTATGGGCTGCCAGCTTACAGTTACCATGCAGGATGGAGCAGTTGTTGAGGTGACCGGTAACACCTGTAAGAGAGGTGATGACTATGCCAGGAAGGAGGTTACGAATCCTACCAGGATAGTGACATCCACAGTTCCCGTAAAGGGTGGGCGCATAGCCATGGTTTCATGCAAGACAAAGAGTGATATCCCCAAGGACAAGATCTTTGACTGCATGGCTGCCATCGAAGGAGTAGAGGTAAATGCTCCGGTACATATCGGCGATGTCATCGTTAAGGATGTCTGTGGTACAGGCGTAGACGTGATCGCAACAAAGGAAGTGTTGAGCGCTTAGTCAGGTTGCATTAGGATTACATAGACAACCCCAGGGTCGATTATCAGGCTTTGGGGTTGTGTTGGTTTTAAAAAAGGTGGATGTATGTACGCTGTATTTGAAGACGTAGAGCAGTTTGAGGTTCATAAGAAAAAGTCCAATCATGTCCCCCCCCATGTTCATACGGCAGTGGAGATAGTTTTTGTTACCCATGGTACCCAGGAGGTAGGCATAGGTCAGGAGCTTTATCACATGGATGAAGGGGATGTGGCGGTAGTTTTTCCCGACCTGATCCATCACTATCAGGTTTTTGGTAAGGGGAAAAACAGGCAGATAGTGGTGCTGGCAGCACCTGTGCTTGCGGGAACCTATCTTTCCACGCTTCAGCAGCAGGCACCCAAGACTCCGGTAGTAAAGGCGGAAGATGTCCATCCCGACGTGGTGTATGCCTTTGAGAGGCTGGCTCAGATGCAGATTGCAAAGACCACCACAAAAAGCTACTGGGATGGTAATGAAAAAAAGAAATCCTCGGATAAGCCTGTGATAACAGATCCGAATGATGAGGTTGTGCATCAGGCTTTTTTACAGCTGATCCTGGCGCGGCTTTTACCCAAGCTAACACTGGTGGAAAGACGTGAGATGGAGACGGACGATCTGATCTTTAGGACTGTGTCATATATAGCAGAGCATTTTACCGAGGAGATATCCCTTACCTCCATGGCGGCCGACCTGTATGTCAGTCCATATGCTCTGTCGAGGATTTTTTCCGGTACCTTCCATACAAACTTCAACCAATACCTTAACAATACCAGGCTTCAATATGTGACTTACCTTTTAAAATACACTAATCAGAGTATTACCGAGGCATATGAAAACGCCGGCTTCGAGAGCCAGCGTACCTTTAACAGGGTATTTAAGGATGCCTATCGGATGTCCCCCAGGGATTTCAGAAACCGGGCAAAGGAAGAGCTTTTGGCTGAACGTACCCTGGATGAAAAGGAAGAGGAAGCACTGAAAAAGCCTATGATGATAGTATAAGGTTATTTTATCTGCCCCTCTTCCGCAAGAGCCACCAGCTGTGCTACCACGTCTGCATTAAGCTGGGTTCCTGCCACGCGTTTCAATTCTTCAAGCACTGTATCGAGCGGCATTTGTTTGCGATAGGGTCTGGTGGAATACATGGCATCAAAGGTATCTGCCACAGCGATTATCTGAGCTACAAAGGGAATCTCATCACCTGCAACACCGTTGGGATAGCCCTTTCCGTCTAGTCTCTCGTGGTGATAACCCGCCCCGATAGCAAGGTCGGGCGCTATGGTTATCTCCTTTAACACATCATATCCCTTTGAGGCATGACTCTTCATTATGGCATATTCTTCATCATTAAGTCCCTCAGGCTTATTAAGTATAGCATCGGGGATGGCCAGCTTTCCGATATCGTGCAAAAGCGCGATATTGTACATGTCCGCCACCTGATCCTCGTTGTAGCCCAGCTTTCTGGCCAGCATACGCGTATAGTTTGCAACTCTGAAGGAGTGACCATTTGTGTACCGGTCCTTCATATCGATGGTTTTAGCGAAGGCTGATGTGACTTCGTTTATCAGCTGCCTGGTCTCCTGTTCCTTTTTTAACGCTTCGTCAGACTTGCGCTTGAAGTAGAGGGAGATGATCATAATGATTGCCAAAACTATGGCTATGGTTATCAGTGCCCTTACCCAGAAGTATTCGTGCCAGGCCATTTTCTTTGAGATATTAAGGGTGATGGATTTCACCTCATCCTGACCGTTGTTGTCCATGAGCCTGAAGTGGAAGGTGTAGTTTCCTCCATTCAGGTTCGTGTATGCTACGTCGGTCATCTCTCTTTTTGTGGTAACAAATTCGCTGTCATCAAAGCCTTCCAGATAGTACTTAAGCTTTGGATTGTTCAATGAGTATGAAAGGGCGTAAGCATGAATGGTGAGACGCTTGCAGTTGGAAGGAATGTCCAGGTTTCCATCCTTGTCGGGGAAAATGTACTCGTCATCTGCTTCAACATAAGGGATGGCAAGCTTAATGGATGAAAGATCGTCTGTCTGCTCGTTGATGTTTACCATGGTGATGCCGGCTGTGCCCGAGATATAGAGGGTTCCGCTTTCATCTATATAGCTGCGCGAGTTGGCGGTGGTAACATAGGGAAGGCCGCTTTCGCTATCCAGCTGCTCATACACTATATTGCCGTTTTTAAGCATATCATCAGCACTTACCACAAAGATACCGGCACTCGATAGCACCCACAGTTCCCCATGTTCATTGAAAAAGATGTCGAAATTGTTGGCATAGGGAAAATTATTAACTGTGGTGGCTTTGCCATCCTTGAGATATGCAATGGAATTGCTGGTGATCACCCAGTAAACATCTCTGTAAGGGTCATGCTTTATTCGGAGCACTACATCTGATGTAAGCCCGTCATTGTGTCCTATATGGCCCAGGTCTCCGGTTGCGGGATCCAAAATGTATATACCGCCGCCGTCGCTGCCGAGATATACCTTGCCTTCGGACGCATTTTCACAGATGGTGAGGATCTCGGTGTTTTCAAGACCGCTCTCCTGTGAGAAGACCGAAGTGACTTTGCCATCCCGGATAAAAGCTGCGCATCCACTGGCAGATACGGCCATGGTACCATCGGAAAGCTCAGTGACAGTACGGATCTTATCTGATGCCAGTCCATCTTTTTCAGCCGTAAAGCAGGTGTAGCTGCCGTCCTTGTCCAAACATATGAGTCCATATTTACTATAAGAGCATATCCACATATGTCCCTTGCTGTCTGTTTTTATGCTCCTGATACGGGTACCGGCCAAAAGATCTGTCATTGGATCGGGGATGGTCTGGAGCCTGTTGTTTAATACCAAAATTCCATTGTCTGTGCCCACGTACAGTTTGTCGTTGAAGATACAGGTGGTATTAACAACCATTTCGGGAAGGTTGTCGTATCGGTTTACATCGGTAAAAATGGAGCTTGTAAGCTTCATGACACCCTGGCGTGAGGATGTAAACCAAAGGTTGCCCTCATAGTCTGCCATAATGGAGTCTACAGAGCTGGTCAGTGAAATACTGTTAAGCTTTTTAAACTTCATGTTTTCGTCAAAATAGCCTATGCCGTCGTCTGCACAGACCCAGAGATGACCATCGTGATAGAGCATGTCGTTGATGCTGGTAAGGTCAGGAGTCCTGAACACCTTTGTGTCTCCCAGACTGTCAGATGTGGGTTGGCAGTACATGATACGCATATCGTCGGTCCCGATATAGACGTGGCCGGGGGCGTTGGGATCGGGGTATAGAGAATTGATTACAAAATCGCTGTTTTCATTTGAAAGAATGACGCCTGTGATGCTAATACCATCTAAGATAACCATATCGCCACTTACAGAATTGGCGTAGGTAATGCCCTCGGGGGAAGTGTGCATGGCATAGATATACATATCATTTGTGCGGGTATCATCTATACGATGCAGCGAATCATCTGTGCCTACATAGTATAGGCCGTGGGTGGTTCCTACCAGGATATTTCCCGCCTTATCTTCCGAGAGAGATCTGACAGATGCGGACTCTAATTCAGTGCCTGTGTTAAAAAAAGTAAAGTCGCCATTTTGGTACATAGCCAGACCATTATCGTTTGTACCTACCCAAAGCCTGTCCTTTGAGTCCTCATAGAGTGATACCACGCTGGAGATACCGATGGTGGAATCAAAGCGGTAAAAGCTGTTGCCGTCATATCGCACCAGGCCGGAGTAACTGCCGATCCAGATAAAACCATCTTCGGTCTGGGCGATGGCATTTGCCTCTGAGGTGGGCATGCCGATGGAAGAGTCGTACATGATGGCCATCTGGCTTCCCTCCAGTCCCGAGGAGACCTTTTCGTTTCCGGTGATCAGGACGGATGATTCTGAGGCATGAGCCAAAATAGGGCTTGCAACAGTAGAAATACAAACGCAGGCTGCTGCTAAAATAATGGAGAAACTAAGTCTTTTTTTCATATGCAAGAAAACTCCCTTAGTACTTATTTAAAGTAGAATAACATAACAATAATATCATACAAGATGCCAATTAACTACAAAAAGTTGCTTTTTTGTCCGATATGGTATATGATATCAGACGGCTTTGGGGGGGCTACCCGGCGTGGAGTCCATCCGGTGATAAGCCAAACAACAATAATCTATTATTAAGGAGGAAGAGACTCATGAAAGAAGGAGCTTTTACCGAAAAGAAGTCCGGCACATACAGAATGGTGCTGACAGCTTTTTTTGTAGCCATTGTACTTTTGATGGCATTCACACCCTTAGGATACATACCTACACCCATGATCAAGATATCACTGATATCTATTCCCGTGGCAGTAGGAGCGATAATACTCGGCCCTGTAGAAGGACTTATCCTAGGTACGGTGTTTGGCCTGACAAGCGTATATCAGTCCATGGCGGGAGATGGCCTCGGACCGCTGATGATGCAGATCGCGCCTATATCTAACATTATAGTACGCCTTCCTACTCGCATGCTTATGGGATGGCTTACCGGAATGATCTATAAGGGGCTTAAGGATAGCAGGATCAAGGCTATATCAATCCCTGTTGCGTGTGTGAGCGCACCGGTTTTGAATACGGTCCTTTATATGACCACCCTTTGTGTTTTATTCTTCAATAAGCCGGAGGTACAGGAGTGGGCAGCTTCGGCCAGTCTCCCCACTGACAACGTATTTGCCTTCGTGGCTGCTATGGTAAGCTTTAATGCCCTGGTGGAGGCCCTGGCTGCGCTTGTCATCGGATCAGCGATCGTAAAGGCACTTATGACGGTTATGAGGAACTCACATATGGGCCAGTCCATCAGTGCATAGCATTACATCAAAAGCCTGAGCTTGTCGGGTAACAGGCGGATACGGACATCATTTGATCTGCACTTGACCTCACCGTCTGTATGTACCCACTCGAAAGAGTCAGATGTGACATGGATCTCTTTTCCCCGATCCATGTGGATGGAGTCGAACTTTACATGGTTTCCATCGTAGGCTGTGGGGAATATCTTGAAAAAGTCCATATTTTTGGCGGGCGTTGCGATACATGTATCCAACAGCCCGTCATTATTTTTTGCCTCGGGGCAAAACTTAAAACCGCCACCCTCGTAATTGTTATTCATGCAGACAAAAAGCATACAGTGATCGTATTCAGACGATACTCCGTCGCATTCCACCTTGATATGTGCCGGTGTAAGGGAAAAAATGAGCTTTATTGCATTAAAGATATAAATGAGCTTTCCCAGGTGAAGCTTGTTAAGAAGGGTCTTGTACCTTGATGCGTCGGCAGCCTGACAGATGGCGGCATCAAACCCTAGCCCCGTGGAGTCGTGAAATCTCCTGCGGATCAGTCCGTCTTCACCTGTGATCCCTATAGCCTCATGCCCAAACAGAGCCTCAGTAGTGGCGCCATAGGTTATCTCACCAATATCCATACTGCGTCTATCCTTAAGTTCAAGGATCCTTAAGAGCTGCTTGTCCAGGTCTTTGTTGGACAACCCAAGAGACTTTGCCAGATCATTACCACTTCCTGCAGGCAGGTAACCCAGATGAATGCGCCCCAGATGATCCATACCGTTGATGGCTTCATTTAAAGTGCCGTCGCCACCCATTAGGATGATGAAAAGTTCTTCGTCAGAAGGTGTGGCTGTAATCTCACTACAGATCGCGCCGATGCCATGCTCACGGGTGGAATAGTGTATCTGTACATCATGTCCGCAGCCATCCAAAATGGGTATGAGCTTTTGGAATTTTTTCCCTGTCCTGCCGGAGGCTCCGGCGGGATTCACAACAACATGTAACTTCAAAATAGACTCCTCCGAATTATTGCTTTATATTATCTATAACACCATAAGTCCATCATCTACATACTTTTCCACCTCGGCAAGGCTTTTTTTGAGGCCAAACTCATGAGATAAAACGGAATACAGCATGTTAGCCCGTCTTTTTTTTATCCTGTAAACATCAGAGTGTCTGTCCATGCATTTATACAACCCAACCAAAAGCATAAGGCCAATAAGGCCCGTGGCCACATGGAAGGAGCTCTCGCTGTACAGCATAAGCAGTTCTTCGCCCTTTTTTGCAAGTCCCTGAAAGCGAAGAGCCGTGGACAGATTAAGCGCCAGGGTGATCTTTCGAAAGATCCTGCGCTCACATTCTAACATATCACTATCGGTCTTTCGGATAAGCATGCCGAAAATACGGGATGCCTTTATATAATTCTTGCGCCGCACAAGGATCACTCCGATGGCGTTGATGATCTGTATCTCCACATAGGATAGAGGGGCATCGGGAGACGGATCACAGGTCATGTCGTCTACTGTCATCCCGGGTCTGGTGAGTTGGATGCAGGATATCATCTGGGCCAGCATATCATCGGGCTTGGCGCCCTGTCTGAAAAAGGACCAGCATATCAGATAATTCTTTATCTGGACTATGGCCGGTTTTTTGTATGCATCTGAAACTGCAGTATGCAGTCTGTACGCCACCAGCTCCACATATTCGAAGTCGTCAAGGAGCATGGCAAGCCTGAGCTTCTCTTGATCCTTGATGGTGGCTTCCGGAGTATGTGTAACAGAAATATAATCCTCATCAAAAAGATAGTAGCCAGGAACCCCAAACACCTTGGCGAGCATAGCTCTATGGTATCTGGTCGGTGCCTGGCTGCCATTTTCGTAGCGGCATATTGTGGTATTAGAAGTCCCAATGAGGTTTGCAAGGGCTATCTGAGAAAGCCCTGACTCCACTCTCAGCTTCCTGAGATTTTTGGAGAACCCTGCAAGGTCATCGGACTTCATGCCTAAAGCCCGTCTTAAAACTCAGGCTCTATCAATCCGTATGTATTACCTCTTCTCTTGTAAACAACATTGACCTCGTCTGTCTCAGCATTGCGGAACATAAAGAAGTTGTGTCCCAAAAGTTCCATCTGTACACATGCATCCTCGGGATACATGGGCTTGACTCCAAAACGTTTTGTTCTAATGATGGATACTTCCTCATCCTCATCGGAAGCACTGCCTATGTATTCTTCGGTAAAGAACTCTCCCGGCTCCTGCTGCTTTGTTATAAGCTTATTACGGTATTTTTTCATCTGGTTTGCAATGACTTCTTCCACCAGGTCGATGGAAACATACATGTCATTGCTTACCTGTTCGGAACGAATGATGTTGCCCTTGACGGGAATGGTCACCTCGATTTTTTGCCTGTCCTTCTCGACGGACAAGGTGACGTTGGCCTGTGTATCTTCGGTAAAGAACTTGTCGAGCTTGGATAGCTTGTCCTCCACCGCATTTTTAAGGCCGTCTGTTAGTTCGATGTTTCTTCCGGTAATGTTGATCTTCATATAGCATCCCCCCAATCGTGAATATTTATCGGATGCGGTTCCGATGATTCAATTATAACACAATACAGGGTTTCAACAAGTGATTTTTTTGCTATTTAGCTACTGTAATTTTGCCTTTTGATATGCTATAATATTTTAGGTTTTTTGTGCCGGCATTGCATGTCGGCGGCATACCGAGCAAAGATGATTGGAGACTATTACTGCGATGAATCAGTTTGTAATAAAGGGTGGCACCCCGCTGGAGGGCTCAGTTGATATCGGTGGAGCCAAAAATGCAGCGCTGGGACTTGTGGCTGCCGCCATTATGACAGATGATGATGTTATTTTGGATAATCTTCCCGATGTCAATGATATCAATGTCATGCTGGATGCCATAGAGGGGATCGGAGCCCGGGTAGAGCGTATAGACAGACATACTGCCTGCATCAACGGCGCCACCATAGGCA
>CAMOFS010000039.1 GCA_946613735.1 uncultured Lachnospiraceae bacterium
AAAGGACTGCGGCGCTGTGACACACCGCGGTCCTGAGATTCTTCGGGCTTCGCCCTCAGAATGACATGAGGCCCCGCCCCCATAATGGCAGAAGACCCAGCCCCCATGTCATTCTGAGCGAAGCGAAGAATCCTTCACTGCTTCGCAGCTCTCTTGTATACGCGGTTAAGTGCTACGGGATGGAACTCTACACCTGTAACGCTTGTAGAGATCATCTCTGCATTGCACTGTGTATAAAGAGGGAAGATAACAGCCTCATCCATTACGATCTTTTCAGCTTCGAAAAGCTTAGCCCAACGCTTCTCGGCATCTGTGGCTATCTCACCTGTGGTGCACTCCTCGATGATCTTGTCGTAGTCAGCATTTGACCACAGACCGTAGTTATTGCTGTTGTCGGTGATCCACATACCGAGGTATGTCATGGGATCAGCATAGTCAGGTCCCCAACGTGTGAGGCCGAGCTCAAAGTTGCCGTCCTGCATATCCTGTACACGCTGCTTTTTAGGCTCTACACGAAGCTCTACAGTAAAGCCGGGAAGTGTATTCTCCCACTGCTCCTTTAATACCTGGGCAACCTTCTGGGGAGCGTCATCAGCGTCTACCACCATCTCAACTGAGATCTCGGAAACGCCAAGCTCTGAAAGACCCTTCTGCCAGTAATCAGCAGCCTTTGCTGTGTCAAATGCGCAGACATCAGCAAACATGGTCTGGTCCTCAGCAAAGTCTGATCCATCAGGACCCGCTGCAAACTGGGGAGGTACTGCTGTATAGGTGGGAGCAGAACCATCCTTAAGTACGTTCTCGGCAATGGCATCACGGTCGATGGCAAAGGTAAGAGCATAACGGATATTCTGGTTTGCAAGCTCGGGAACGGAACTCATGTTAGGAGATACATACCACAGATAACCTGCACCGATGGCACGGAATGCGGGATCGTCCTTAACCTGGTCAACCTGCTCGCCGTTTACAAGGGTCATATCCAGATCACCGCTCTGATAGGACATAAGAGCCTGCTGTGAATCCTGGATGACCTGGTAGTTAAGGCCGGAAAGGGATACGATACCTGCATCATAGTAGTCAGCATTCTTTGTGAGGTGGAATGCTGTAGCTGCAGGCTCGTAATCATCCACGATAAATGCACCGTTTGAAAGAAGTGTGTCGGGAGATGTAGCATAGGAATCTCCACAGCTGTTAAAGAACTCCTCATTTACGGGATAGAAGGTAGGGAAGTACATAAGGCTCAGGAAGTAAGAAACAGGAGCCTCAAGCTCAACCTTAAGTGTGTGATCGTCCACAGCAGTTACGCCAAGCTCAGACTTATCCTTCTCGCCTGCGATGATTGCTGCTGCATTTTTGATCTGACCGATATCGGAAAGCATGTAGCTGTACTCGGATGCTACTGCGGGATCAACCGCTCTCTGCCATCCAAAAACGAAATCTGCTGCAGTAACGGGTGTACCGTTTGACCATACAGCATCCTCACGGAGCTTGAATGTCCATGTCAGATCGTCATCAGAAAGCTCATATGACTCTGCTATTGCGTTGACAGCCTGGCCATCCTCGTCCATCTGCATAAGACCATCTGTAAAGTCGGCGATAACCTCAAATGAGGTACCGTCTGTAGCCTCCTGGGGATCCAGTGACTCAACGGGGGTCTCAAGCATGATATTGAGGTCTCCGCCTTCGCCAGCTGCTCCTGCTGTCGCATCTGAACCACCGTCTGCTGTGCCTGTTGATGCGCTGTTTCCGCCGCCACAGGCCATAAGTCCGATAGCCATCACGGATGCTAGTACCAGTGATACTATTTTTTTCTTCATTAGTTTTTCCTCCTCAAAGATAGGTTAGAGACGGCTTTTGTGTCTGCAAACAAAAAGAGCGCGATACCTGCCCCGCAGATAAAACGCCCTTGTTTATCCTTGACACATCTGGAATATACCCTCTCTCCAAGAAAAATTATATTTTGCAGGAGGATAAATGTCAAGCTTTTTTTGTTTATCGCTTTAAACGACTAAATTACCTATCGTTCCACTCGAAGATGCCCCTTCATTTTGCCTATTTATAATACTCTTCGATCACTTCGGCAGTCTGTCGCCACTGTGTCTTATTCTTGATGGTTGCCTCTCCGTCCCCATCCTGTACTCCGTAATTTCCAAAATAAGAATGGTTGCCTCCGAATATCAGGTAGTCATGGCTGTTGCCCTTGGGCCAGTTCTCCTTGGCCTTTTCATATCTGTCTGCGTTGACCACCTTATCATTGCTGCCTAAGATCGAAAGGAAGTTGATGCTGTCATCTACCTTGACGGTAGGGTAGGAGCCCATCATTATCAGGCCGGTAAAATCCCCGTTATGCTCTGAAAGATACTCTGCAGCAACCACTCCTCCAAGGGAATGACCGGCCAAGATAAACTCATCATAGCTGTAGCCGGAAGTGATCTCAGCTGCCCTGTCCTTGCCGAATATAGCATGGTTGAGAGGCATCTTTATTAAAAAGCAATCAAATCCTTTTTTGGCAAGCATCTGCATCAGGGGAGCATATGCCTCAGCAGCCACCCTTGCGCCGGGATAAAAAATAACAGCCGATCCGGTTCCCGGACCATCAAAGAGGATGTAGTCATCTTCCCCCTTTACCGTTACCTTATCAGTACTCTTCAGAGCCTTTTTAGCATAGCTCCCATAGGAGTAATAGTTGCCGAAAAAAGTGACAGCAAGAAAGATAACCGTAACGACGATGATGGCGAGCACTCCGAAAAATACGTGTAATCTCTTTTTCATCTTATGAATCATAAACTGCGCTCGGTCACCGGCATAGGCTCCGGTCCCGATACAGCTTCCTTTTCATCATTGATCAGTCCCACATCCTGGGGGGCCTCTTTTCTTTTAAGTATGAGCTTGACCCCGACGACATTGGCAACTATGGCCAAAGTCCCCTCCTCAAAGGTCTCGTCCTCATTTAATGCCCTGGCGGTCCACTCCATGCCGTTATATACCGCCCTTCCGGTATCAGCATGGTTGTCCACCCGCTCTATTACGCGAACCTCTCTGCCTATGGTCTCCTCGTAATTGGTCCTGGTCCGCTTGCTGTTGAGATACTTAATGGCCCATGGCCGGGTAAAGTATAAAAGTCCAAAGGTAACCACAAAGAATATCACCACCTGAAGCCACACCGGTGCATGGAGCGCATTGGCTATAAGCGCTGCCAGAGCACCACCCGTAAGCCAGATAGAGGTAAGCCCAACTGTCAATAGCTCCACAACAAGCGTAACCACTGCAAGAATAAGCCAAGTGATCATCCATGGATTCATAGCCATTCCTTCCTGATATAGATCAAATATACTATTCATAAATTACCTCAAAGATTCTTCGCTACGCTCAGAATGACATGGGGGGAACTCATATGTCACATCGGTAACCCTCAATATCATATAGTCTCGGGTTCGGGGTAGTCCACCCCAAAGGTCTCTACTGTAACGCTCCTCATGATCTGGGGAGTAATGGGCCTGTCGGTAAAATCAGTCTGGGTCTCCGCTATGGCATTTACCACATCCATGCCGTCTGTCACCTTGCCAAAGGCAGCATATTCGCCATCCAAATGGGGTGATGCCTTATGCATGATAAAAAACTGGCTGCCTGCGGAATCGGGGATCATAGTGCGCGCCATGGACAATACTCCCGGCTCATGCTTAAGCTCATTTTTAAAGCCATTGGAAGTAAACTCTCCCCTGATAGAATAACCCGGACCGCCGGTACCATTGCCGGCAGGATCGCCGCCCTGGAGCATAAAGCCCTTGATCACTCTGTGGAAACCCACTCCGTCGTAAAAGCCTTTTTGGATGAGTGAGATAAAATTGTTGACGGTGTTGGGAGCGATCTCGGGATAGAGCTCCGCCTTTATCAGGCTGCCGTCCTCCATCTCTATTGTTACTATAGGTAAATCTGCCATTTCTTCTCTCCTTTTTAAAAATATATGGGTATTATACTATAAAGCGTCCCCCACTTCTACAATTAATGTGGATATGGATCCTTCGCTACGCTCAGGATGACAGGGGAGCGCTCAGGATGACAGGGCAATTTGTCATTCAAAGCGAAGCGAAGAATCTATATCCCTGCTGCCTTGGATATCTCCATGGTGCGGCGCCAGTCAAGGCCGCTGTCGTAGCTGTTGTCACCCAGATCGGCCAGCAGGGCATCCGTCTGTCCCGCCTCATACATACCTATCCTGTTCTTATAAGCAGTCCTTGCATCCTCCATAAGCTGGTAAAAGTCCTTGTCAGAGCTTATGCTTTCGTCCCAGAGGTTGACCCAGGTAGCATGGTTTAGGTTACAGGGATCCTCATAGGTGTGCCTGTCGTCATTGAGGATCACTGCCGACAGAAAGATATGGTGGAAGAAAAGCTTATCAAAGCCGATGCCGATGGTCTTTTTTATCCCGTGTCTGTCATTTATCATGTGAAAAAGCGTCCTTGAAAAGCTGATGGCACTTTTTACATGCTTTTCTTTCTGCCCCTGATCAGGGAAGGCATAGTTTATGGCCTCGGTCAAAAGATGAGCCACCACCTCCCGCTCGTGCTTTGTCACCTTAATGGTGTCATAGTGGTTGAACTCCGATGGCTTTTTGCCCAGGAAATGATGGACGTTGTCATTGTCGATATCTGTCTCCAAAAGTACATGAACACCGAAGCTCTCTGAAAACCTGCCGGCATACTTAAGCTTTTCCTGACGCCAGCTGATATAGGGATGGCAGTGGGTATCCAGGGTGTAATGCCCCATAAATCCCAGTATATAAGCATCGGCTATGTCCCGGTCCTCATCCATCCTTTTTGTAGCATTAAAAAGCCCCGCAAACATCATGTTGACGTTTGCGGAGTGCATTACCATGCCAATATTTTTCTTGTACAAAACGTGAGCCTGTGGCGAATAGAAAAAGATGTCCGGGCCCTGCTGTCCCAGATTATACACCGTCGGATGAGCCTCTATGCAGTCGGGCGCTCCCTCTGCCAAAAGCTCATCAGCGGTGGTCTTTCCGAAAAAATAATGTGATCTGAATCCGGGCATATATCACTCCTACAGATATCTCATAAAGAGATAAAGGTTCGAGATGACAAGTACAATAACGGTTGCGGGAACAACGTCACGGCAGTAACGTCCCCAGCTGATGTGATGTCCTGAGCCCTCGGCTGTGGATATACCCACAACATTTGCCGATGCTCCGATAGGTGTCGCACTTCCGCCTACGTCACAACCGATGGCTAGCGTGTACGCGAGCACGTGTGGCGACATGTTGTTAAGTGTTGCAAGTTCCTTGATAACCGGCACCATGGTTGCGGCAAAGGGGATATTGTCCACAAAGGCTGATGCCGCACCGGATATCCAAAGGATAACGGATACGATCATGCCCTGGTTGCCGTTACATACAGAGCTGATAAAGTCTGCAATTACATTCAGTACTCCGGTCTGCTCCAGTCCGGATACCACTACGAACAGGCCCATGAAAAACATAAGGGTCACATAATCCACACCCTTGATTATCTTTTTTGCGCTCTTTACATTTGCAAGTATGGTCAATACAGCAATAAGAATACCTATAAAGGATACCGTAAGCCCCGTGGCGGAATGTGATACCAAAAGAACCACTGCAAGTGCAAAGATCAAAGTGCTCTTTATAAAATCTGTCTTGTTTACAATGGCAGACTCAGGAGTGGGAAGCTTGGCCACATCCACTGTATCCGGCTTTTTAAACTCCTTGCGGAACACAAAGGTAAAATACAAAACAATAAATATCAGGCTGACGCCGGCGCATACACCTGTGTGTGACAAAAAGTCAAAAAAGCTCATCCCCAGAGATGTACCGATGATGATGTTGGGGGGATCTCCGCACATAGTGGCCGAACCGCCAAGGTTAGCGCAAAAGATCTCCGTCATGATCATGGGAATGGGATCAAACTCCAAAAGCTGCGATAGCTCTATAGTCACCGCCACCAAAAACAGGATAACTGTAATGGAGTCGATGAACATGGCCAGCACTGCTGAAAGCACCATAAAGGAAATAAAAAGCGCCAGCTTTTTATAATGCACCATCCTGGCCAACTTCATACATAGCCAACGGAAAAAGCCGGAATGTGCCATACCCTCTACCATGATCATCATGCCGGTGATGAATACTATGGTCTCCCAGTTGATGCCGACACTCTCCGAAGGACCGCCGCTGGCATGCCAGAATGAAAGGCTGGCAAAAGCCTTGAGATTAAGGGCCTCCCAGATGGCAGATGGATCGTGCATAGCCATACCAAAGACCAGTACTATGGTAAGAAGCGCACATGTCAGTGTAATATAGTGACGTGGTATCTTGTCCATAATGATAAGAATGAACATCACAACGAATATGATGATCGCTAAAATCTGTGCAAGTGTCATGAAAAACACCACCTCCTGTAAGATTCTTCGTCGCTTCGCTCCTCAGAATGACATGCTATTTTCTCTGTCATACTAAGAGTAGCAAAGTATCCTTTCTCGCTTCGCTCCTCAGAATGACATGCCATTTTTCTGTCATACTGAACGTAGCGAAGTATCCTTTTCATGCAAAAAGATTGTAGCACTTTTTTAGGAAAATGAGCTATACAATCTCATATTAATGTTCATCTATGGCATCCTGCTTTTGTGGCAGGTGAAATAAACAAGCTGTCTCTCGCCGGCGATCTCACGCATAAGATCAAGGGCCGCCGATATCTTTTCCTCGTCCAGATCCGTGAAAGGATCGTCAAGTATGGCTATGGGCTTTTCACCGGGATACAGGACATCGATCAGTGCCATCCTGGAGCAAAAGGCCGCCAGATCCCGGTAACCGGCAGAAAGATATGCCACATCCTTGGTGCTGCCCTGGTGGGAATAATGGATGCCCATGTCCATATCCAGGCTGAAGTTTTTGGCTATCAGCGCCGCATCGCTGTCAGTATAGAGCCGTGACAGATAGTCCTTCAGCCCCCGGCGCAGAGGCCCCATGTATCTTCCCAAAAACTGATCCCTGGCCTGGCAAAGATACTTGATGGCCTCGTCATAGCACTCTACCTTTTCTTCCATCCTGGCCTTGTCTTCCAAAAGTGATGGTAGCCGATCCTGCTCCTCTTCGCATTCCTCCAGCTCCTGGGCTATATGCAAAAGATCCTCATTGTCCCTGACAAGCTGGCCGGAGATCTCATCCATCTCCTCGTCCATTGCTGCCTGCTGCTTTTGAAGCTGCTCCACACTCATGTCATCCCCGGGCATCTCACTCAGATCCAGCTCTTCCATCTCTTTTGAAAGCTGAGCTACATGTTCGGAGAGCCTGGTGTATTCCGCGGTATTCTTTGCAATTACATCAAGTGTCACCGGCTCCTCTTCAGTACCGGGAAACCTGCTTAAAAAGCCATCCACCTCTGTAGCGAGGTCATTCTGCTGTTTTTCCACATCAGCCAAAAGCTCTTTGTTTTTGCGGTAAACGCCATAGGTCTCACAGTCCCTGCGCAGCGACTGCACCAGCTCCACCTCGTTCTGGTCAGTATACAGATCCGCACCATAGACAAAAGCATAGTGAGACAGAGCGGTATAAAGGGTGAGCTGTTTTGCCGAAAGCTCCTCTGTTCCGGCAGAATTAAGCTCCACGTATTTTTTTTCTTCCTCCAAAAGATGCTGGTACAAAACCGCCTTGTTCTGGATCTCCTGTATCATCTGATGATAACTGTCGGAGGCCCTTACCAGATAATCCTCCAAAAACAGCTTGATCTCATCCAGGACCTGGCGCTTAGCCGACTGCGCCGCTGCCAGCTCCTCTTCCGCCAAAAGGTAGCGCTCCCTTACGGCGGATGTCCTGAGCTTTTTTACCCGCCTTCTGTGAAGGGTGTTTATGATGGCTGTCATCACAAAAATGGTGGCGGCCGCAGCAAACATTGTGGCTATGATGATGCCCTTTGCATTACCGACAAAAAAGTAAAACATGGCTGCTGCCAAACCGCAGACTATACCAAGTGTCATAAGAAGGGCCGGTACTGCCGACTTGGGAACTGCGCTGTCACCCGTGACCGCGTCCGTTTCCTGCTGGGCGGCCGTAAGTGCTGCCTCCTTGACTGCCAGTTCCCCCTCCAGCCTGGACAGCTCATTGGTGCGTTCCATGACTGCCTCCAGCTCCTCGGAGGTGGGCAGCCTCTTTGAAAAGTAAAATGACAGCTCCGCCAGCTGCTGCTTCTCATCCTCAGGCATCTGATTGTGTTCTGCCGCCAGTCTCAGCTCCCTGATGCGCTCCGCATCTGCCGCATAGGCGTCTATCTGCTCTTCGGAGAGCTCCCTCTCATCAAAAAGCGACTCCAGTCTCATGGCGTCTGTACGATTGGGCTGGCTGCGTAGGATCTCCTCAAACCTTCCCCTGAGGGTCTCCAGATTCTTTTGCTTTTCCCTGATGTCATTAAGAGTCTCTTCATCAGGGATCCCGGAGGCAAAAAAGTCATCCAGCCGTGACAGCTCCTCTATATCCTTTTCCTTGTCCTCCTGGTTCTTTTTATATATAGCCAGATCCTTTTCCCTTTTGCTCCTCTGGGCTATAAGGTCCAAAAGTCTGGTCTTTTCATTTTTAAGCTCTGAAAGCCTTTTGTTCTTTTCCTCTATAAGCTTCTGTCGGTTCTCGTAAGCCTCCATCCTGACCGGCAAAAGGTCCCTGGCTTCCTTGGCATCATTGATCTGCTTGCCTATGCGCTTGAGCTTGCCGGGATTGATCTGTGATGAAAGGGTATACACCTTTTTTGCATCTTCTATGCGGGAGATTGCAGCATCAAAGCCCCTCATATCATCCTTGGCCTGCGACAGGTCCCCTATCTTGGCATTGAGGCTGTCGGTCATGGATGTCTCCACCATATCCTGCGGGATAAAAACACTCTTTTCAAAGGCTTCCCTGTCTACCTCAAATAGCTCCTCACCCAGGTTCTCGCTGTAATCACTGCTTTCCCTGCCGGTGGCTTCATCTATGAGCTTAAAGGTGTCATCCTTGTCCTTTATGCCAAAGGTTCTTTCCACCCTGTAGACTCTGTCATCCACGGAAAAGACCAGGTTGCCACCATAGGTAGCTCCACTCCATGGCTTATAGTGCTTGCGCTCGGTCAGCATCTTAACCCTGGGGGAATACTCCAGTCCATAAAACATGGATTTTAAAAAGACACAAAAGGTGGACTTGCCCCATCCGTTGTCTTCCAAAAATGCGTTAAGTCCATCAGAAAAATCGTACCGGTAATCCTCTATCCTTCCAAAGCCTGTGATATAACAGGAAATCAGCTTCATCCCTCGATCTCCTCCTCCA
>CAMOFS010000040.1 GCA_946613735.1 uncultured Lachnospiraceae bacterium
CCCCCTGTCATCCTGAGCGCAGCGAAGGATCCTTTTGATATGAAAAAAACATCGTTATTCTTATTATTGACAATATTAGTGCTGCTTCTGGCCGGCTGCGGCGAGCAGGAGAGTGACGGCAGTTTGGCCACGCAACAGTCCGAAAGCGCGCCCGCCGCTCAACAGTCCGAAAGCGCGCTCGCCGCTCCAAAGACCGACAGCCTTAAGCTTGAATATGCCACCGGTTTTTCTGTGGAGTACTATGACGATCACACCCATGTGACGGTGGGGGATACGGAGCTTGATGTGAAAAAGCCCTACGATAATATCTACATGGCGTCCTCGTCGGTCATGGATCTTTTTTTACATGAAGATGCCTTATCCACTGTGAAAATGACCTCCACAAAAATAGAGGACTGGACCATCCCCGAGGTATCAGAGGCCATGAAGGACGGCAGCATAAAATACGTGGGCAAATACAGTGCGCCTGATTATGAGCTGCTGCTTGATGAGGGCTGTGACCTGGTGATCGAGAATACCATGATATATCATTCTCCCAAGGTGCGGGAGCAGCTTATGGCTCTGGGGCTTCCCGTGATAGTGGAAAACTCCAGCTACGAAGAGCACGTGCTGGGGAGGATGGAATGGGTGAAGCTCTACGGAGTACTGACCGGTCATGAGGCTGAGGCTGAGGCTTTTTTTGAGGATGCAAAAAAGCGTCTGGCTGCGGTGGGACAGGCAAAGCGTACTGACAAAAAGGTAGCATTTTTTTATGTCACATCCTCGGGATATGTGAGCACGCGAAAGCCTGGGGATTATATCTCGGAGCTTATAGATATGGCCGGGGGAGAATATGTCCTGGCTGATGTGTTAGTTGAGGATGATAACAATCTCTCCTCCATGAACATGGATGTGGAAAGCTTTGTGGCGGCAGCCAGGGATTGTGATGTGATCATCTACAACTCCACGGTAAGCGGTGCGCCGGAATCTGTGGAGGAGCTTGTAGCCTTAGCACCTTTTTTAAAGGATTTTCAGGCGGTGGGTACCGGTGAGGTATGGTGTACCGGTGCCAATATGTTTCAGATGACGGGTTCCCTGCCTGAGGTGGCGGAGGAGCTTGTGACAGTGATAGCAGGAGAGGAAGATGACGGACTATCCTTTTTCAAAAAACTCAGATAAAAGCAGGATCGTTATATCCTTTGTGATACTTACGGCCCTGCTTTTTGTCCTTCTACTTGCGAACCTTTTGGTGGGAAGCGTGGGAGTGAGTGCATCTGATATCATAGGGATACTTTTCGGGGGCGCATCCGGCACCACGGAAAGCCTTATCATCGCAACCATAAGGCTTCCCAGGCTAATTGCGGCAGCCCTTTTAGGCGGTGCACTGGCGCTTTCCGGCTTTTTACTCCAGACCTATTTTAACAATCCCATTGCGGGCCCTTTTGTACTGGGCATATCCTCCGGGGCAAAGATGTGTGTCGCCATGGTGATGATCCTGTCCCTCTTTCAGGGCATGATCCTGTCTTCATTTCTTATGATCCTTGCGGCTTTTGCCGGTTCCATGCTTTCCATGGGTTTTATCATTTTGGTTTCAAAAAAGTTGCGAAACGGAGCTACACTTATCATCTGCGGTGTCATGATAGGATATATTTGTTCTGCCATTACTGACATAATGGTGACCTTTGCCAATGATGCGGATATCGTGAATCTGCACAACTGGTCAAAGGGCAGCTTTTCCGGCATCAGCTGGGGGAATGTAAAGGTGATGATCCCTGTGGTAGCGATAACCTTTGTGCTTACGTTTTTACAGGCCAAGCCCATGAGTGCCTACCAGCAGGGAGAGGGCTTTGCAAAAAGTGTGGGAGTAAATGTGAGGGCCTTTTCCGTGATGATCATCATCTTATCCGGGCTTTTGTCGGCGTCGGTCACGGCTTTTGCCGGGCCTATTTCCTTTTTGGGTGTGGCGGCTCCACATCTGGTAAAGAGAATACTCGGGACCGTAAAGCCCATTTACATGATACCGGCCAGCTTTTTGGGCGGAGCCTGCTTTTGTCTGTTTTGCGATCTGATTGCCCGGACGGTGTTTTCGCCGACGGAGGTGTCCATCAGTACCGTAACAGCCGTGCTTGGTGCTCCCATAGTGATATGGGTTATGGTAAGGCGAGCTTATGAAAAATAACACAGTATTAAAAACAGAAAAACTAAACATCGGATATGATGGAAAAGTGGTAGTAAGTGATGTGAACTTCGAAGCCGAAAGCGGTGAGGTGCTAACAGTCATTGGTCCCAATGGAGCAGGAAAGTCTACTCTGCTTAAGACCATAAGCGGACAGCTTCCTGCCATCTCCGGTGAGATAGAGCTGATGGGCAAAAGCTTAAGCGCTATGTCCCCTGATGAGCGCGCCTGTCATATGTCCCTGCTTCTTACAGGCCAGCGCATGGCGGAGATGATGACGGTCTATGATGTGGTGGCTATGGGACGTTACCCCTATACGGGACACCTGGGCATACTCTCAGATGATGACCGGGCTGTGGTTTCCAAGGTTATGGAGAGGCTGGATATCTCTGACCTGGCGTATTCATTTTTTGACAGGATAAGTGACGGCCAGCGCCAGCGGGTGCTTTTAGCCCGATCCCTTTGCCAGGAGCCGAAGCTTTTGATCCTGGACGAGCCCGCATCCTATCTGGATATACGTTATCAGCTGGAACTTATGGAGATACTGCGTTCCCTGGCAGCTGAGGGACTGACCGTTATTATGAGTATGCACGAGCTATCACTGGTAAGGCGTTTGGCTGCCCGCCTGATATGCATAAAAGAAAGCCGCGTCGATGTGGTAGAAGACGTGGATGATTTCTTCGTCTCCGGAGGCATCGAGCGGCTCTTTGATCTTCCTGAAGGGACCTTCGTCGGTTCTATTAGAAATTGATGGTCTCGGGTGCGTCGGTGAATGAACTGAATGTTGCGGTGGCATCTTTGAGATAGAGCATCTGCATGTTGTCATCATCGGCGCTGTACATGCCCTTAAGCTGGGGCATCTTATCAAGCATCTTGACCTTGATGTCATGATCGTCATCGTTAACCAGCTCCCCTGCTACGCGAAGCCATTTTCCATCCATAAAGGCACAAATCTCCACTTTGGGGTTCTTTGCGATCTGCTTGGATACATCCTTTACCTTGCCGGTCTGGATGTAGATCCTGCCATTTTCTAAAAGTGCTGTGCCGAAAGGCCTGACCCTGGGCTGGTCACCGTCAACCGTTGCGAGGTAATAGGTCTGCGCAGCATCTAAAAAATAGTAAACCTTCTCGATGCCTGTAGCCTGTTCATACTTTTTTCCTTCCATAATATCCCTCTTTTCTTACTAACGCTTTTGCGCGATTTATCCGCGCCTCTGCCACCTGATTCTATCATATCGACAGATGGATTTCAATTTAGCTCCGTAGTCCGGGCCGCCAGTCCGCCTGAAAATGTGTGTTGCTTTCGTTAGTCGCTCCGCTACTAAGCGCACCCTTCGCCTGCGTTTAACCTCGGCTGGACGTGTCGCGCGCCTCAGTAAAAGGCAAAGCACACGAGCTGAAACTTCGTTTCGCTCGCGTACTTTCCCTTTAACTGATTCGACGGTCACAGCCTCGTACTCCGGCTCGGGTTTGCTAAGTGCTGCGCTAAATCACTCAAGCAATCACACATTTCTCATGCAAACCAGCGGCCCTCACAGTAATTACTACAAACTAAGGTTGAGGGCGCTAAATAGAAATATTGCTCTCTATACAGGGGATTATTGATGTATGTTTTTTGTTGGCATTGCGTGATTGACATCGTATGTACAGTGGGGATACAATAGTCTTGCATTTTTCGATTATTTCGAAAACTGCAGGGCTTTTTTATATACTCAAGGAGGGGACAAAATGTCAAAAGGAATACTTAAAAGAATTGGATTGATAGCGCTGTCAGGTGTGCTGGTATTTACCACACCTGTTACAGCTTTTGCAGATGAAACTACTGAAAACAGTGGTGGAACTTCATCAGGTGGCAATTCAGGTGGCAGCTCCGGTGGCGGTGGAAGTTCGTCGAGTAGCACATCCAACAACCCGTCATCTGGTTCAAGCGGAAGCAGCTCGTCGTCAAGTTCAAGCGACTCATCATCTGGTTCAAGTGAAAATGGATCTTCATCAAGTTCAAACGAAAGCAGTTCGTCGACCGGCAGTGAGAATAACAATAGTAGGTCAGTTGTATTTAGTCCTACATCCGTCAGACTGAATGTGGGTGATAAGACGACAATAAATGTTACTCAAAATGATAATATCACTGATCTTGTGATCACATGGAGCAGTGATGATACATCTGTTGCAACTGTTACGGATTCCGGTGAGGTGACAGCTGTTGCTGTGGGAAACACACGTATACGGGCTTCATACACATATAACTCAAATAGCGGTGGTAGCAGTGGAAGTGGGACGGCTAATCTTTCCGTTATTGTTAAAGAAAAATCATCAACCGGTGGAAGTGGGTCTTCTGGTGGGGGAGGTTCATCATCTGGCAGTTCATCCGGCGGTGGCGGCAGTTCCAAAAAGGTAGGTGGCGGTACCCCTACAGGAAAAACTAAAACTGCCACTAAGGAGGAACAGGCTGCTGAGGAAAAAATCTGGGAGCTCATCAATAAATATGCTGATCCTGATTATTATCTCGTATATGGTCAGGATTACTATGATGAGAAGGTTACTGAGGCGCAGTTTAACGAGATAAAAAAGACAGCTGAAAGCGTGGTAGCTGGCAAGTCCGGCGATTATGAAAAAATAAAGGCTCTGACTACATACATAGCAGAGAATGTTTACTACGATTATGATTATTACCAGAAAAGGACAAGCTCCACAAACCTGTCATCCTATGATGTATTCACTAACAAGACAACGGTCTGTGATGGTTATAGCAGACTTATGAAGACAATGTGCAATCTTGTGGGTATTCCATGCATGAGAGTTTATGGGACAAACCATGCATTTAATGCTGCATATGCATCTGACAGGAAAAAATGGATATGCCTGGATGCAACCTGGTGCTCAGGAAATAAATATAATTATAATGGCTCAGGCGGAATGTCTGCAGGAAAGCTTAATATGACCAGATTCGATATGTCACCCAGTTATCTTGCCGGGCTTACTAATCATGAAACATATGGAACAAGTAAACATGATATTATTCATGGCTTTGCAGATGGCACATCGAATTCTCTTTATTATAGTTTGGTCAATGTCGGGACTAATATTTCTGAATGGAAGTTTGTGATTTCCGGATCGAAATCCAAGGGGCCAATATTTCAAAATGAGATTGGGGGGATGCCGGTAGAATGCAGTGTGGCTGGAAGAATTAATAGTCAATATCAAACATATGAACTTATTGAAGACAGTACCTTTATTTGTGATAAACTGGATCTTTCCAATGCAAATATAAATAAAATACCGGACTCTATGTTCATGTTTAAAGAAGGAATACATTTTAAGTCTATCGTGCTGCCCCAAAGTGTGACAGTGATAGGAAAAAATGCTTTTCCAGGCTGTGGTTTGGAAGAACTGGATCTTTCAGACACCAACGTGGAAGAAATAGGCAATGGTGCGTTTGCTAGCAATAGTCTAAAGGTTGTGAAATTACCGCAGAGTTTAAAGGTATTGTCAAATTCTGCCTTCCGAGAGTGCGGTATCAGTGAGATCGATCTGTCAAAAACGCAGCTTAATAGTGTAAATTTGGAAACATTACTTTTTAATGAAAGTAATGTTAAAAAGATATATTTACCCGAAAAGCTAAAAACCTTAAATATAGACGAGTTTTATTCAAAGAAGAAGGTTACGATAGTAGTAAATGGCAATTCATTAAAGACTGTCAAACCTGCCTATGAAAAGAAGCTTAATGCCACGATAAAGATTAAGGCGAAGAACAAAAAGACATACAACAAAACTGTGAAAAAGTTCAAGAAAGCTATCAAATCGAAAAAGGTAAAGTATCAGTTTGTAAAAGGCTAATTGTATTCCATGAGCCAATGACTGATGATTCAAGAAGGAGTGATCTGACATGAAAGGAATATTTAAGAAATTTGCAGTTATAGGACTGGCTTTTGCACTTAGCATTTCAGCATTGAGTGTCATACCATCTGATGTTTCACAGATGGCTCAGGTGCAGGCTGCCTCGTTGAAGCTTAACTACAAGGAGCTTTACTTAAGACCGGATTATTATCGTGAGCTGAAGCTTGGTAAGATATCACCTAAAAAGTGCAAATGGAAGAGTTCAAATAAAAATGTTGTTTCGGTTGCAGATAATGGTGAGATATATACCGAAAAAACTGGAAAAGCAGTTATTTTTTGCATATACAAGAATAAGACTTATAAATGCAAGGTTACTGTGGTTGACGATCTAAAGCTCAGTGATTTTGAATATGACACTACGGCAAAGGATTATACATCGGACTACCATTCTAAGAATGCTATTGAAGACGCAGCGATTAGTATTGATATGTATGATCCATATAGCCATATTAGTGTAGATTATGGAGACCTTATTTCCTATAACATGAGAGGTGTATCTTCCGGCGCGTCAAATAAGGAGATAGAAAAGAAATTCGGGGAATATGACGAGTATTTTGATGCGAATGAAAATCCCGATATGTATAATATGTTTACAAGCGTTCGCTTTAAGAATTATGCTTCACAATTTGATGACATATCATATTTATGGTCATATAACAATAAATTAAATTGCGGTGGTTATCCGTTCAAGGTGTTTAAAACATTCTATTTCGACAGTAATGACAAAGTGCTTGGCAGCGTATGTTTAATTGCATTTGATGGAAATGGTGTAAAATATCCCCTGACACAATTAGATTATTGATGATATATAGAGAATACACTAATAAGGAGAATACGGACATGAAAAGAGCAATAAATAAGGTAGTTGTAATGGCATTGGCATTTGTGTTAAGCTTATCGGCTTTGAGTGCAATACCGTCACATATTTCAGAAATAGAAGAGGTCCATGCTGCGTCATTAAAGCTTAATGAAAAGAATCTGTACCTGGCTGCTGGTTGGGACTATTACCTTAAACTCGGTAAGATCGATTCCAAAGCATGTACCTGGGTGAGCTCCGACCAAAAGATCGCAACAGTAAATAAGGCCGGAAAAGTGCATACTAAGAAAAAGGGCAAGGCAGTAATATCATGCACATATGAGGGTCAAGTATATAAATGCCTACTTACGGTGGTTGAAGCCATAAACATAAAGGACTTTGACTATGATACCACGGCAGAGGGTTATAAAGATTCCTTTAAGGGAACGAATTCACTTGAAATAGCAAGTATTGTTTATAAAAGCTATCCAGGTAATAAAAGGTTGTGGGACTATGGAGATTATTGTTCCTATAATCTTAGGGGGCTGTCTGTTGGTGCATCAAAAAAGGCTGTGGAAAAGAAATATGGCAAGTGCGATGCATTTGTTGATAAAAAAACAGACAAAGATGAGTGGCTCTATGTCACCGAAGATTTTCTTTATAAGAATGTTGCATTTATTGATAAAGCTTCATATGTATGGGAGTATAATAATGTCATAAAATATGAGGGCAATGATTACTATGTGTTAAAGATATTATACTTTGATGATGATGACAAACTAATGGGTAGCATATCTTATATCGTAATGGATGAATATAAAAACTGGGAGTAATAGCTTAATGATTCTCAAACAGCTGCGCAATATTGCGCAGCTGTTTTTTATACCTAATTGATTATTTCGTCGTGAGATATCGCTGTCCAATACTATGAGATAACTACTAATCCTTACCAAAAATATAATTGTATAGTATTTTGATATATGGTATAATTTTCGCGGTGCGACCACAATATATAGATAGGAATGACAGATGAAGGTAATTGGAATAACGGGGGGAGTCGGCGCCGGAAAAAGCACCCTTTTGGAGATGCTTTCAGATCATGTCAGCTGTCATATAGTGTATGCGGATGACGTGGCCAGAGAGCTTATGGAACCGGGAACAGAGGTCAACGAAGCATTGCAGGATGCCTTTCCCGAGGATCTCTTTAACAAGGTTGGCATGGTCCGTACCAAGCAGATGGCGGCCTATGTTTTCGGCGACGATGAAAAGATAAAAAAGCTCAATTCAATAGTCCATCCGGCAGTAAGAGACGAGATAGAGGATCTTATAGCGGAGGTCAGTGCCTCCGGGGACGTGGACTACTTTTTTATAGAGGCGGCGCTTCTTATCGAGTGCGGCTACAGAGATATCTGTGATGAGCTGTGGTATGTCAGGTCATCGGAAAAGCTCCGCAGTGACAGGCTAAAAAAGACCCGTGGCTATGACGATGACAGGATCGCTTCGGTCTTCGAATCCCAGCTTTCTGACGAGGAATTTGTGGCCGGCTGTGATGCGGTGATAGAAAACGACGGTGACAAGGCAAAGCTACTTGAAGTGGCAGAAAAGCTTCTAAAAGAGGGGGCTCCTAAAGAATCAAAGGATGAGCAGGAGAGTAAAGAATTGTTAGAGGTCAGTCAGGAAAGAGAGTACGTATTCGGTCTGGATATCGGTACCAGGAATGTGGTAGGTACGGTGGGCTACAAGGACGGCAAGAGATTTGTAGTCACGGCCATGTATAGCGTGGAGCATGAGAGCCGAGCCATGATAGACGGTCAGATCCACGATATAGGCAGGGTGTCCAAGACCATTGACGAGGTCAAGAAAAAGCTTGAGGAGATGGTGGGCTTTGAGCTTACCGAGGTCTGTATAGCAGCCGCAGGTCGAGTGCTTAGGACGGTCACTACCAGGGTGTCCATGGACTTTGAGCAGGAGACGGTGGTCTCGGGTGAGGATATCAACACCCTGGATCTCATGGGAATAGACAAGGCACAGCAGGAGCTCTCAGAGGGAGATGAAAAATACAAGTTCTACTGTGTGGGCTATTCAGTCATGAAGTATTATCTGGATGATGAGCCTTTTTCCAATCTGGAGGGACACAGGGCCACCCATATCGAGGAGATCATCATTGTTACATTTTTGCCCCAGGACGTTGTGGATGGCCTCTATTCCGCAGTTGAGCGGGTGGGACTTTCCGTAGCAAATATGACCCTGGAGCCTATTGCCGCTACCAACGTAGCGGTTCCCGAGAATTTCCGCATGCTCAATATCGCCCTTGTGGACGTGGGCGCCGGTACCTCCGATATC
>CAMOFS010000041.1 GCA_946613735.1 uncultured Lachnospiraceae bacterium
CCCTGCCCAGGATACCCATACGCCGCCTTATGGCACGTCGGTCCGTCTCCAGCTTTGTCTCACCGGGACCCCTGGTACCGATACCGCCTCCCAGCCGGGACATGTTTTTACCCATCCCCGTAAGATGTGAGGCTCTGTACTTGAGCTGGGCCATCTCCACCTGGAGCTTTCCCTCACGGGTCCTGGCATGGAGGGCAAAAATGTCGAGTATCAGCATGGTCCGATCCAGTATGGGGCACTCCATAAGATCGGAGAGGTTTTTAAGCTGCACCGGTGAAAGCTCATCATCGCATACCACACCTATGGCGTCATAAACCTCCAAAAGCTCGGCTATCTCCTTTGCCTTTCCGCTACCTATATAAGTGGCCGGATCCGGATGCGGCAGGTTCTGAACAAAACCCTCAGCCGCATCGCCTCCTGCCGTCTCCAAAAGAGCCGCCAGCTCATCCAGTGACTCCCAGGTCTCATCTTCATTTCCCGTAGCCACGGCCACTAAAAGATACTTATCCATAAGGTTATTATTTCTTCTTACTTACAAATTTATCCGCAGTGCAGTATATATCGTATAAAGCGTTCTCGTTCTTCCATGCCACGGTCTTGAACTTTCCTCCGGTCACCTTGCCCTTTGCCTTTATCACCTTGGAAGCCTTTTTCAGGGGATGTGCAAAGATATAGATGGGATGCCCAGCTATTTCTGAATCTACATACTCGCCGTCCTCATTTTGCTCATATCCATAATAGGTGTTGCCATAAGAGGTGACGGTGCAGGTCTTTTCGATCACCAGCGTAGACTTTGTGTTTTCAGCTCCCATAAAAATGCCTGATCCGCACACGGAGCCGGCCGCCTTTTTATTCTTGTTGCAGGTAAGGCTGCCATTTCCGGTTATAGTAACGCTGCCGCCATAATTATCGCCGTAAACAGAGAGATTGCAGATGGAATTAGTTCCCTTGAGCTCGATCTTAAAATCATCTCCCATCATGTTTACACCGATGTACATTGCGGGCTTGTTGTAACCATTGAGAGTCAGGGTATTTTTCTTTTTATTATAGGTTGCGCCCTTCACTTTACCGATGTCAGGTGTAGTCCCCTGCTCCTCTTGCATCTTTTTCATAAAATCCGAAATATACAGGTAGGTCTGGTTGGTACCGTCATCATTGAAAAAACAGATGTAAGCATAGCTTTCGTCCCCCTTTGCCGGTCCCTTTGCTGCCTCAGCAAATGTTACGGGAACTGCTGCCAAAACCATTGACAGTACCAGCATCACTGCCAGCGCACCTGACTTCACCATCCTTTTGATCCTCATACAAGTATCCTCCTTTCAAAAAGCTAACATTGAGTTTTCTATGGGTTTTATTATCTCATGGCAGGCTATTTTTGTAAATAAAAACAACACCCCGGCGAGGAGCTACCTGCGCCGGGGACAAAGAGGGTTTTATAATATTTCTGATCACGCTTATTCAGTAACGGTTACCGGGCTTGCGAAAAACTGCAGGGTGGAGAAGTCCAGTGTGATGGTGGCATTGCCGTTTTTGGTTCCGGTCACATCATATGCCCCCCATACAGACTCTCTCTGGTAAGACTGGGTATGTGCTCCCAAAAGATCCCAGCCATATCCTCCGTCCTCTTTGTTGAGGCCTGCTGACTGCCAGATAACGTTTGTAAAAGTAGAAAGGCTCATGTAAGGTACTGCATCGTTAGTATCGCCAAGACGCTTTGTTGTTCCTTCACGCTTGAAGCCGTTAATAAGAGGTGATCCAAAGGTCACTGTGTTAAGTATGTTGTAGTTTGCCTTTATGGTGTCATCTGAGGCTGCCTGCTGGGCTACCATGCCGCCCAAGCTGTGACCTGCAAATACTATGTTGCTTCCTTTGGGAATAACAGTGGTTACTGCTTCTCTAATGTTTTCTATATAGCGGTTGTTTTGCTCAAAGCCTACCAAAAGGTCTGTCCAGTATCCTGTGCTCTGATTTTCCACGTCAACATCCGTACCGGAAAAGCATACCACGTATACATCTTCTGAAGAAACCGTGCTCCATCCAAACCAGTTCTTTTTCACCTTTTCCATAGTGCCCTGTGTGATTGAGATTGGGCCGTTTGACTGCCAGTCATGATATCCCAGCTGAACCAGGCGAGCCAAATCTGAAGCATCATCAAAGGTTACTGTCTCGCCATTCATCACCATGTCGTATGTTTCCTGAACTATCTCTGTATTCGTCTTTTCTTCCTCAGCCGCAAAAGCGGTAATGCCTGAGCCGAGTACCATTGTTGCTGCAAGTGCTATTGCCGTGAGCTTCTTAACCATCTGAACCTTCATTATTGACCTCCTGTTTTATTTGCCCTATAACTATCCCCTCGGAAACCAAATCTCTCATTCGCGTTTCCTGATTGCGAGAGTATAATAACCTCCGGTACGGAAACTTTCAATTACATTTTCAGTTTCCGAGTATTTGCATTTTATACAAAAGAAAAATGACGGTTTTGTGCAGTTTCCCATAGGTTTTCTGCACAAACCGCCAATCCATGGCATTTCAAACAATCTGACAATTCGTCAGTTTCTATTCAGTTTCCATATTGGTGGAGTTCCGGTGTAAGCCGGACATCCTAAAACATAGCTTGTTAAAAACGCTTCGTTGTGGTAACGTCTCTAATATAATGAATAACAGGGGGAATATGGTTATGGCTGATAACACAAAAAAAGAACTTCGCAATCTTTTGATGTACCAGATTTTTGTCAGAAATTACAGCAAGGAAGGAACCTTTGCTGAGGTAGAAAAGGATCTGGAACGTATAAAAAATCTGGGGACGGATATCGTATATCTGATGCCCATCCATCCCCTGGGTGTAAAAAACAGAAAAGGCACCCTGGGCTCTCCCTATGCCATCATCGATTACCGGGCAATCAACCCCGAGTTTGGAACCCTCGATGATTTTAAAAGCCTGGTAAAAAGCATCCATGCAAAGTGCATGAAGTGCATCATTGATGTGGTATACAACCATACCTCGCCGGACTCGGTTTTGGCAAATGAGCACCCGGAGTGGTTTTACAAAAAGGCCGACGGCTCCTTTGGTAATCGCGTGGGGGACTGGACTGATATCATAGATCTAGACTACAGTAACGATGGGCTTTGGGATTACCAGATTGAGACACTTAAAATGTGGGCAGAGATCGTAGACGGTTTCCGCTGCGACGTGGCGCCCATGGTTCCTATTGCTTTTTGGGAGCGGGCACGGGCTGAGGTGGAAGCAGTCCGCCCCGGCTGCATCTGGCTGGCGGAGTCCGTGGAGCCTGAGTTTATCACGCACCTTAGGGGCCGTGGGATAACTGCTCATTCGGATGCTGAGATCTTCCGCGCTTTTGATGTCAGCTATGATTACGACATCTACCATGATTTCATCGCATATATCCAGGGTAAAAAGAGCCTGGGCTTTTACGCTGATTCCGTAAACAGACAGGAGTATATTTATCCTGAAAACTTCGTAAAGCTCAGGTTTTTAGAGAACCACGATCAGATGCGTGCACACCATATTGCTCCTGGTGAAAAGGCTTTACGCAATCTTACGGCGTTTATATTTTTCCAAAAAGGACTTACATTCATCTACGCAGGACAGGAGTACGGCGCAAAGCATCAGCCCAGCCTTTTTGACAAGGATGATGTGATGATGAAGCCCCAGGATGGCATCGACCTAAGCAACCTTATCACCAGACTTGCATCCATAAAAAAGGATTCCATTTTTACAGACAGCGTCTATCATCTTACAGACGCGGGACATGATATCTGCGTGGCAGAACATTCACATAATGACAGTAAGGCTCTGGGCGTATTCTCCTTCCGCGGTAATGCAGGGAACGTAAAGGTAGATCTCCCTGATGGCTACTACAAAAATCTTATCGATGACAGCGATGTCAACGTGTCTCACGGAAGCATCAGCAGTACCGGCGAGCCCATTATAATAATAGCAAAATGAAGCAGGACAGTAATAGGATCAACTGGATAGATATGGCAAAGGGCTATGGTATCATAGCTGTGTTCATCGGCCACATGGTGCAAAACTCTCCATTGGGTCTTTTTGTGTACTCTTTTCATCTGCCCCTGTTCTTTTTCATATCCGGATATCTTTTCAAAGAGGGCGACGGGCTTGGAGTTTTTTTGAAGAAAAAATGCCGGTCAATCCTGCTTCCGTATTTTACTTTGGGACTATTGGTGGTCTTTTGCGACGCGTTTTATCCCCTGTTTTTCTCCGGAAGGCATTTCAGCACCAGGCATCTTTTGCTTGAACTATATAAAGGGTTTAAGACCTTTTTGATCCAGGAAAGGTACTCCACTCTGTGGTATTTGGCAGTGCTATTCGGGGTCAACATCCTGATGTATCTGGTGTGTCGGATAAAAAACCAAGCATTGCAGGCGATTGTGGTAGCAGCGCTATTTGTAGGAGCCATGATATATTACAGACTGGGCGGCGGCGAACTGCCCTGGGATGTGGATGCCGCATTTCCGGCGCTGTTGTTTTTCTGGGCAGGCTATTATGTAAAGGGAAAAGACCTGGTCAGGGAGCAGTTCATGGAGGCAGAAAGAAGGCCTCTTTTACTTGTTATTTTTTTTGTTTTAAATATCGCCTTCAATATACTTACACTATTTATTTCCGGTGAAGGCCTGGAGATGTATCGATGCTGCTATGGTGTTCCTCCGCTTACAGTGATCTCAGCTTTTGCAGGTATATTTTTTATCATAATGCTGTCGGTCCTTACCACCTTAAAGCCCATATTATATATTGGGAAGAATTCTCTGATCTTTTTTATGTGGCATCAGGCGGTGGTGTACCCGGTATTGGATGCGGTCTTTTACGCTTTAGGCATAGATGGATATGGAAGAAACCCCGCCGAATTTATGGCCATTGTTTTTGCGCGCCTCATCATAACCTGTCTTATCATGTGGGGTATGACGGAGATCCTGCAGAGGACGCCCCTTAGGATTTTTACGGGGAAATAAAAAGGACACGGTATGTTTCCCGTGTCCGAAATCTTTTATGTTCTGTCGAAATACGCCTTGCCGTCATCCGGCAAAAAGTAGGTGCGGATATAGCCACGGGTAGATACTATAACAAGCTCATTTGATGATTCAAGATAATATACGTCATCACCATCTTCAGCCTCGATTTTGTGGAGTGCACCAGGATCATTTACCACATCCGAGGCTGCCTTTTCGTATTCTGCGGAGCTTTCAAATCCCATGGCTATGCCATGTTTTTCAAAATGCTCATTGAGCCGATCCTCGTTTGCAAATTTATACTCTATGTAATCGGCGCGCTCTTTTGTCGACCCTTCAGCAGTAGCCGAAGGTCCTGACGATTCCCCGACAGCCACCGGAGTTTCCTGTGCTGTCTGATCCTTCGGGAAAAGCGCCATGACCAGCAGGACTACAAAAACGATCAAGAGCAGTTTTAAGTTTTTCTTATCTTTTCTTTCTTCCATAATGTATGCATTATACTATAACCAACCCATAAAAATCACGCAAAAGATTGGAGGTTGTTATGGAAGAGTTGGGAAGGCGCACCCTCTGTCTCTTTTGATCTTATGCATATTTTACTGCAAAATCAACAGTATCCTTATCTATTCCTTCGGATATGAGTTCTTCCCTGGTGGCACCGGCCCTCATCCTCTCTATGGCATCACTAAGAGCCTCTTGTCCTTCTTTCCGGCCAGTTTCCAGTCCTTCTTTCCGGCCAGTTTCCAGTCCTTCTTTCCGGCCCTCTTCTCTCTCTATTTTTAGCGCATTGCTTAAATCTGTTTCATCAAAATGTAATAGCATAAGCTTCGCCTCCCCTCTTCTTTGTAGGAGATAATCCTTAAGATAACCCTCTGAAATGCACCGTTCTATGGCCTTGTCTGCGGCTTCCTCTTCGCTAAGTCCTGAATATATAGATTTACGCATATAATAAACGAGCATTGAGTAGCCCTTTAATGATGCGCAGGTATCAAGCAGCTCCTGGCTATGTCCGACGTTAATGTTTATAAGCTTTGCCGTCCATTCATAACCTGCAGACGGAGTTAAAAACGCATCTGATAGATGTAATTCCTGCCTGTCAGGTGCATCATCGACACCGTTATATAAAACATAATAATCTGGCGCAGGTATTTTTACAAGGGTTTTCCTGTATATTTTATGCTTCATATTCCTTTTTTCTAAGTAGCCATCCACACAATCAACGTAGTAGATTAATCCACGAAGTGGCATATTAGGATTCAACGTAGACTGGTGCTCCCATAGTGTTATCTTAGAGTCAAAGAAAATAGATACGTCATTATGATATCCAATAAATATCACATCCTTTATTGTGATGATCTCTAGTTCATTTTCATTGGTGTAGTTTGTTCTCTGGATTGCATTGTAAAGTGACAGGGCGTTTTTCTTATCAGAAAAGATGTCGCAGAATAGATTATTTTTAAGTGTATGACTTACTTTTTTCTCTTCCATATATGGGGTCTCCTTTGATTGTTTCCTGTGTTAATAATGTAACTGGCGTATGCCTGACGGATTAGTGTACACAAAGAACAGTGCACGAATTTATCGTCCATAAGTTAAAAATCTGAATTGTAATCTCTCTTCCACAGGAAACAAAATGCCGAATGGCATTATAGACCTGTCAGCATATCGCCAACTCGAAATATAGCATATATAGATTTGGATGTAAAGGTGGCATTGTATGAGAAATACGCGAAAAATCAGGCGTGTGCTATCACCTTTTCACATTTTATATTGACATTTTTGTCCGACATATTAGACCCATGGGACATATTTAACCGGAAGCGTAAAAAAAGATCCCGGGAAACCAGCAGCTTCCCGGGATCCTTTATAAAGCATATGATATGATTTTATTTTACGGTAACTGTGACCTTCTTTGTCACGCCATCGCTTGTAAGTGTGATGACAGCCTTGCCAGCCTTCACTCCCTTGATGGTAAGTGTTCCCTTCTTATAGGTAGCTGTGGCAACAGCCTTTTTATTTGTCTTAACAGTAACCTTGTCGCCATCAAAATGTGTTGCAACCTTTACCTTTGCAGTCTTTCCTGCGTTAACTGTGACCTTTGCCTTTGCAGGTGCAAAAGAGCTGTTAAAGGATGAAACCTTGATATCAGTGCGCTTCTCGGGATTGGAGCTGTTGCTGGCTCCTCCCACAACACCCTTATAGGATGTATCAGACTTAAATACCGATGTGCCTGCGCTCTTGATCGAAACGTTTGTTACAAAGAACTTTCCGGAGCTCTCTTTTGTCAGTCTCCAGCTGTGGATATCAGTATTGAAGCCTATACCTGCCTCAGCGGGAACGCTGGAAATTGAACCGTTGGAATTCTTTTGAGTATTGTCATCCCAAACCTCCACAGTTCTACTTGTATCAACGGGAGCATCCTTGTAGCTGATCTTCACGAAATCACCAACGATCTTTACGGAAGCATATTCAGGCTTCTGGATATTATCATTTGACTTGTCATCATGGTGCCAGTAATCGATCTCCTTGCCATCAGTTGAAGCCCACATATCTATGGTGCACATGGGGATGTTGTAGTTTTTCTTCGCATTAACATCATAGGCGTTAACACAAAAGCCTGCTCCGATACCGCTTTCATGACCAAAAGAACCGAGTAAAGCCTTCGGGAAATAAACATCATAGGATGCAGTCAGATCCTTTGCGGAGATCGCAACCGGTGAACCGCTAAAACAATCTACATTGGCCCATCCGTCATCTGAATCAGCCTCGAATGAATAATTACCTGTGAGTCCTTTGAGTGCAGCTGCCTGAACCGGTGTTGCAACCATGCCAAGTGCCAATGCTGCTGCAAGCATTCCACCTATAAGTTTCTTAAGCTTCATACTGTCTCCTCCTTTTTTGTAAAACCGTACCGACGACGGCACAACTACAATGCATGGAAACTATTATACCACTTTTCCAGTCATTTGGAAGAAAAATTCTTAGAGTAAAGTTTTAAAGTTTTAACAAAATTTCAAAATATAATTCCAGATGATAATTATTATTTATACTATAACCAACCCATAAAAATCACGCAAAAGATTGGAGGTTGTTATGGAAGAGTTGAAAGTTGCCGTATACTGCAGGGTTTCGGAAAGGGATGAAAAACGCCGGGATTCCCTGGATAACCAGAAAAAGCATTACGAAATGCTTGTTGCACAGAATCCATCCTGGAAGCTTTACGAGATTTTTTATGACTATGGGGTTTCCGGATACAAGGAGAGCCGCAAGGGTTTCAATGCTATGATCGATGCCTGCTATCGCAAAAAGGTTGATCTTGTGATCACCAAATCCATCTCCAGGTTCGCCAGGAATACATACACGCTGATAACTATGGTAAGAGAACTGTCTGAAATGGGGGTCAATATTTTTTTTGAACTACAAAACATATATACTTTGTCGGCTGAGGGAGAGCTTTTGCTGACACTATATGCCGCTTTTGCCCAGGCAGAAAGTGATGGTGCCAGACGTCAGACCCTGATGTCAATTAAAAGAAGATATGAAGCTGGAAATCCGACCCGTCAACTGGATCGATGTCTCGGGTATAAAAAGGATGTTTCCGGTGGTTTTGTGCCGGATGAGGATGCAGCCACTGTGGCAATGATATTTGATATGGCAGCATCGGGGATGCCGATATATCGCATTACAAAATATCTCAATCAAAAACACTATCATACAAAAAATGGGAAAGCTTTTTGTCAGACCGGAGTAACAAGGATACTTCGGAATCCATCCTATATGGGAGATTTTGTATATCAGAGGTTTTATGTGGATGAAAGCAGATGCCTTCGGCCAAATCGGGGAGAAAGGCCGCTATACCGCATAGTAAATGATCATCCGGCCATAGTGTCAACGAACGTGTGGGAAAAGGTCCAGCGTATTTTGGATGAAGCTTCCGAGCGTTATAGTAATCGTCGGAAAGGAGGCAGGCCATGACAAAAGATGTAATAATCATACCGGCGAAGATACACAGTGTGGCCTCTGAAAAGTCCCGGGATATGCTTCGGGTGGCGGCTTACTGCCGTGTCTCCACTGATCACGATGACCAGCTGGACAGTCTGGAAAACCAGATCAGCC
>CAMOFS010000042.1 GCA_946613735.1 uncultured Lachnospiraceae bacterium
ATCATGTCCCTCCCAATGAGCATTTACCATAACATAGATGAACACATCCTTTTTTGTATCATATCTGACATGATCCTCGGCAAAAAGATAGGCAAAAGTAAGGGTGTCCGCACCTCTGTCCAACTGCCAAGGGCTTAGTCCATGAAACGACATCTCCGGATAGCCGGTGCCATTATTGTCATAATAAAAACCACTCGACCTAAGCACCGGATGCTCCATGCGAAAGGCTATCATATTCTTGGTGAACTCAAACAGATCCCGGTTTTTTTCGAGCAAATCCCAATCGAGCCAGGATATCTCATTGTCCTGGCAGTATGCATTGTTGTTGCCAAACTGAGTGTTCGCAAACTCATCCCCGGACAACAGCATCGGCACACCGCGGCTTGTCAGAAGAATGGTAAGCATGTTTTTCATCTGGCGTCTGCGAAGATCCAGGATCTCAGGGTCGTCGGTATCACCCTCTGCACCGCAGTTCCAGCTGTTGTTATCGTTACAGCCATCGCGGTTTCCCTCGCCATTTTGCTCATTATGCTTCTCATTATATGAGACCAGGTCATAAAGGGTAAACCCATCATGGCAGGTCACAAAGTTTATTGAAACGGATGTACTCCGGCCACCGTACATATCGTCCGAACCGGCTATCCTTGTAAATAGCTCGGGGGCAGCACTGCCCTCTCCCTTGATAAAGCGCCTCAGGCAGTCACGGTACTTACCATTCCATTCGGACCAACGGTTCCATGAGGGGAAGGTGCCCACCTGGTACAAGCCGCCTGCATCCCAGGCCTCAGCGATGAGCTTACAGCTGCCAAGCACCGGATCCCGGGCCAGTGTCTCCAAAAGCGGAGGAGTCATCATAGGCGCTCCGTTTTCATCACGTGTAAGGATGGATGCAAGATCGAACCTGAAGCCGTCTATATGATAGGATGCCACCCAGTAGCGCAGGCAATCCAATATCATGTTTCTAACCACTGCGTTATTGCAATTCATGGTGTTGCCGCAGCCACTGAAATTGTAATAATAGCCCTCAGGGGTCAAAAGATAATACGTCCTGTTATCTATACCGCGATAGGAAATATACGGCCCGCTTTCATTGCCCTCTGCTGTATGGTTGAAAACCACGTCCAGTATAACCTCAATACCGTTCTTATGGAGGTCCTCCACCATGTTTTTAAGCTCATCCGACTGCATACCATAGGGGCCGGACCTGGCATAACCCGACTTGGGGGCAAAAAAATCTACCGTGGAATAACCCCAGTAATTCAAAAGTCTCCTGCCATCTACCTCCCTGGCATTTTCAAATTCATCGAATTCAAAAATGGGCATAAGCTCCACACAGTTTACACCCAGTTCCTTTAAATATGGGATCTTTTTTACCAGTCCGGCAAAAGTTCCGCCATATTTTTCCTTATTACTCTCATGTGCCGAAAATGATCGGATATGCAGTTCATAGATAACAAGATCATTTTGCCTGTAGTTTAAAACCTTATCCTCATCCCAGCTGAAATCCTCACGGATTATAGCTCCGCGGGTGTATGAGTCGGCTGATCTTTTGCCCCATTCGCCACGGCCGGACACCGCTTTGGCATAAGGATCCAAAAGCACCTTCGACTTGTCAAATAACAGACCTCTGGCCGGGTCATATTTACCATCAAAACGGTACCCGTATTCTATGGTATCAATATCCAGGCCGAAAACCATCATTGTGTAAACGTTTCCTACCTTGAAGCTATCCGGGAACGGGATTTCAACATATGGCTTTTTCTCTCCATGATGATATAAAACCAGGGTACAGGATGTGGCCTCCTTGGAGTAGACACTAAAATTGACGCCGTCATCAACCACAGACGCCCCAAACGGGAACACACGACCCGCACGATACTCCAGATCCTTGATCTTGTTGGTCGGAAATGTATCTATCTGCCTCATAAATCCCCCAGATATAACAAAACTATTTTTCGAAACAGTGCCGATGCGGCACAGTCTTTCCCGTTTCTCATTTTATACCTAAAACTGCCCATCTGTAGTATGGGATCCGTGATATTATCTCATATAAAAGGTATCCTCCGCAAAAGCCTGCCACAAGGCTTAACAAGTATATCACAGGAGCGGGAAGTATGCCAGTTTTTCCCAAAAATACATTTTTAACCAAAACATGTTACTTTTTGTTGCCATTATGAACCCGGATACTATTTATCATACACCTTTCTGAAGGTCACCTTTCCATATGCATTCTGCTCTTTTTCTATATGATAGTTCTTGGGCTCCTCCCCGGGCAAAGGCTCTATAGTCCCGTTTTCTATCTGCCGCTTTCGGATCTGCTCACTGAGGCTCTCATCGGAGATCTGGAAGGTAAGGTGCTCTTTTATCTCCTCTGCAGAATATCCGAGATCCACAAGATGCCGTATGATCCCACCATTTGCGGCTTCATTTACAAAGTCCCCAAGGGCCTCATTAAAATACTTCATTGCAGTCAAACCCCATCATATACGTCTCCGATTACAAATACTAAGCTCTTTACTCCCAAAAAAGCTCATCCAGTGTCTTATCCAAAGCCTTGCATATAGCAATGCACAGATTGATCGTGGGATTATAGTCTCCTTTTTCTATGGCACTGATCGTCTGGCGGGAAACATTGCATAACTGCGCAAGCTGCTCCTGGGACAGATCCTTGCCTGCACGCGCAGCCTTTAATTTCAGATTCTTCATCCTCAATCCTCCTCAGACTGCCTGGAATCAACTATCTCCCTTATTATTGCCACCACTGCAATAACCAGGAAAAATGCCACACATATGATATTAACGAAGGGAAGGTCAAGATAACCGTCAACAATCATTACCCCGGATCTTATAGACCCGATCACGGGCAACAGATTAAGCAAAAAACATATTACAAAAACTATTATGTATTTTTTGTGATCATTATTAAGACCCCAATATGCCCTGTTCCAAATAGCATGTACACACACGACCGCAACTCCAAGGTATATTCCGAGGGCATGCCATATATATTGCTGAATCGGGAGATTCGGGTATCCACCCACCATAAAGCACATAATGACTGCTTCATATATCATGACAGTATAAAAGCCATACATATATCCCCTGCCCTTTATTAGCTTCTGCCTCTCATCATATTCAGATTTGAGCTTGTGATTCTTGTTAGCAAACTTAACAGCAACCACACACAATATAAGTCCTACTATAATACCAATTGCAAAACCCACCGATCTAAAGATATTCATATCATTGCCTCCATATAATAAATATTTGATCATTTAGCTGCTGCGCGCAAGGTTCTGCGGATGTCTCCGCTTCATCCTGAAAGCATAATAACACCCCCTTAGCATTTTGTCAACTATATTTTACATTTTTCCATTTTGTTTATATGCAAGATTTGACTACTTTTGCTTTTGGGTTGGCAAGCACCCTCCTCCTTTCGGTGTTAATATATAACCATCCCAAGGGGAAATAAAAACAAAGGAGGAAAACAAGATGAAGCTTACAGCAGCAATTAAGAAGAGTTGGAACGAGTACAGTCACTACTGCATGATGCAGACATTAGGTCTTGACGCATAAGGAGGTATGAGCCATGTCATTTATTAGAGATTTTATTACAGAGTTAAGGAGAGATCACTATGAGGATTAAGGAAATCTTCGCAGAAGCTTGGAAAGAATACAGTGAATACTGTGAAATGAAAGCAAAAGCATATTATCGATAAAACCACCAGTTTTTTCTGGTGGTTTTTGTTACTCATCTTATTTCATCAACCTTTGGGATCAGACATTTAAGCCTTCCATGATATTTCACTTCTATGTAGTCGGCAAATTCCTTTGGATCCGCACTATTGTCAGCAAACATATCCCAATGCCCCGGGATCACAAGCTTAGGTTCGACTTCACCCGCAAAATCTGCCGCCTCCTGGTATGTCATATTTCCGATACAGTTATTCTTATAGCGTCTGGCATCGCGGCCATTTATGGGTAAAAGCTCCACGTCTATGTCTCCAAAGGACTTTACTTTTGCCAGCATCCCCTCATACCGTACTGTATCTCCGGCATGGTGGATCCTCACCCCTCCTGCCTCGATTATATACTGGAGATAGGGATAAAGCCCCGTCTTTGGATCCATATCCAAAAATTCGTGGGAGGCAGCTATGGCTCGGATCGTAACACCGCCCATATCATAAGACTCGCCATCATTTAATCCTATGGCATTCTCTTTGGCCACACCATCCGAAAGAATCGCTTCCATGTGGGTCCTTGGAAAGACAAATCTCGCATCTGGATTCGTTTTTGCCCATATTTTCCAGGCCTCATGGTCTATATGATCCAGGTGGTCATGGGTCCCCAGAAAGGCATCTACTCCCGTAAGCTCCTCTGTCGGGATGGGAGCAGGTGTCTGCCTTGCGTCGTCGGGACTGGCATAATAATCGATGCAGATCGTCGTGCCACCGGCCTTTATCATCAAGCCCATCTGTCCCAGCCACCAAATGGCTACAGCATCGTTTTCATATACTTTATTCATAGTCTTCGCCCCGCCATATATATTAATTCCATATTCCCATTAAAACCTGACGGTTATCCGCAGATCGCCTCAACCTGTGCCCTTTTTTCAAAAAGCACACATCCCCCATTGTGGTCATCCCGAAGGATATCCGTATCACGCAGCGTTTTGAAAAGCTTTGATTCTATGGCATCCTTAAGCGACGTGTCCTTAACATTGATGTCTGAATATGGTGAAAACGGACAGGGCTCCGCACCGCCATGGGAATTGATGTGGAAAAATCCACGTCCTGCAGCTATACAACCATCAGAACTTTTCTCATCACCGGGGAAGGATATGAAAACCATCTCCTCCCTTTCTCTTCTAAGCCGGTCTAATTCCTGTGCAAAAAACTCCCTGTCATCATCTCCTATAGCCAGCTCTTTGCTTTCCTCGGTTACAGGAACATACTCAACATATATCACAGCCTTGCAGCCACGGTCACTTAATGATGAAAGGAACTCGTCTGATACCACATCCTTAATGTTTTCCGTTGTAACGGTGACCGAGCATCCAAAGATCAGACTTTTTTCCTTGAACTTGTTCATATTATTGATAAGCCTGTCATAAATACCCGCTCCGCGCCTGGCATCCGTTGACTTACGTCCACCTTCTATACTCATTATGGGCACCAGGTTCCTGTGCTTGTCAAAAAGATCGAAGAAAGCATCGTTTATGAATACCCCGTTTGTAAATATGGGAAACATAATGTTGCTCATTTTTGCGGCTTTTTCTATGACATCTCTTCTCATCATAGGCTCGCCGCCTGCAAGCAGGATAAAGCTTACGCCGATATCATCAGCCTCTTTAAATATCTTATTCCACTCCTCGTCGGTGAGCTGGTCATGGGCTTCACAGTCTTCTGTAGCCTTATTCGATCGTGAATAACAGCCCGCACAATGCAGATTGCACTGGGATGTGATACTTGCGATAAGAAACGGTGGAATATGAACCCCTTCCTCTTCGCTTTTGGCACGCTTGGCGGATGCTTTTTTGCTTGCAGCCGCAAACTTCACCAGATATGCACTTTCACGGGGATCCTTAAGTGTAGCCTTCATGGCATCTTTTACAACAGTCTCCACTCCAGCAGTCATATATGCCTGAAGATCAAATTCCTTACCCATATACTACTCCTTTTCTCCAAGAAACTTATACAAAAGGCGGTACAGCTCTTTTGCGTCATCTTCGTCAAGCTCTACGTTATCTGTCGCGATCTTTTTCGGGATGTCCTTGCACTTTTCCTTAAGCTTCTCGCCCTCGTCGGTGATCTTTATAAGGGTGATACGTTCATCCTCTTTCGAGCGTTCCCTGGTCACGATCCCGGCCTTTTCCATCCTCTTAAGAAGCGGTGTCAGGGTTCCTGCATCCAAATGCAGGGTCTCCCCTATCTGTCCGACATTAGCTGATCCCCTCTCCCAGAGCACCATCAATACGATATACTGGGTATATGTCAGCCCCAGCGGTTTAAGATATGGGGTATAACTCCCGACTATCTTTCTTCCGCAAGCATATAGCGGGAAACAAAGCTGGTTTTTTAACAGTAGCTGCTCATAATTCTGTGCCATAGCAAAAGCTCCTTATCTTTGATGTATCAGTTTTCCTTGTCTTTTGTGACATTATATTTTGCAAAATATAAAATGTCAAGGACTTTTTGTCCCTGTATGATAGAAATGCTCCAATTTTGGGTTGCATAAGACCTGTTGTGAATATATAATTGCAAAATGTACAAACTACAGGATAAACAGGATGTGGAGATAAGCAATGGGTTTGTCAGTAATGTTACAACAGATGGGTGTCATATGCATCCTGGTAGCGATAGGGATCCTTCTTGAAAAAAACGGTGTGGTTGATACCCTTACCTCAAGAAAGATATCTGCCATCGTCGTGGATGTATGCAATCCCGCACTTATCATGGCCTCTATCTTAGATGGCAATGTTACCGCCACTCATGCCGACCTCATCCGTGCAGCTATACTTGGCGCTGCTTTTTATGCCCTGCTCATCCTCATTGGGCTTATATTACCGCACATTCTGCGGGTTCCTTACGATAAGCGGAAGTTTTATAACCTTATGTGTGTATATACAAATACCGGCTTTTTAGGGATACCCATTGCGAGGGCCATTTTGCCCGCAAATGCTATACTCTATGTTATAGTGGTCAATGTATTCTACAGCCTGTTATTCTACACCCACGGTATGGCAGTAATGGACTCCGGCTCCGAAAGACCACTTGACAGGGCCATTCATCCGCTCCACATCTTTAATGCCGGTACTGTTATGGCTCTTTTAAGCCTTGTAGTGTTCTGGTTTAGCCTTACACCCCCTCCGATAATAGCCAATACCATAGAATACATAGGAAATGCCAATGTTTTTCTTTCTATGCTTCTTTTAGGGGTGTCGATATCCAGATCAAAGATCGGTGATTCTGTAAAAGACCTGCGGATTTGGCTGTTTATAGCCCTTCGCCTGGTACTGTTGCCGGTCTTTATCGTAATCGTGATGCGACATATGGCCTTTGATAAGGACGCAATACTTGGCATGTGCCTGATGGCTGCTGTACCTGTTGGCAATCTGCCCTTGATACAGGCCGAAAAGAAGGGGATGGACACTACTATCCTTTCCTCTTCCATAGCAGTAACTACAGTGATATCCATCATAACGATAACCGTCCTTATGGCCATTACCACGGCCCTGTAATGGCCATCTCCGGCTCATTCCATAAGCGCCCTTTGTCTCATCTTTGGGCCTTGTATTTTTCATAAACTCGTCTAATCTCATCGCGGTGCTGCGCCGCCCATCGGCCCTCCTCAGAGCTGTAATCCTCCTTTTGTACGGTTTCATACTGCTCTCTTATGGCAGCTATCAAAAACCCTGTCAGGTTTGAAATGGGTGAATGGCTATTTTCGGCTATCTCATATGCAGCCTTTATCTTATCCATATCCCACCCGGCTGCCTCAGCTACGGCCTTGAGATCCTTAAGTCTGACCGATTCCTGGATTATCTCACTCATATCATCTAAAAATGTAAGCTTGTCATCCTCGGATAGGCCTTTGTTGTCCTCAAACACGCCCTCTTTCTTATGCCCGCGCGATTGCACCTGCTTTTCCTCGTAGAACTTCTTGTTAAGCTGCATCACAATATCAACGCCCTCGATACGGCCGTGGGCACCTTTTTTTGTGTCAATGGCAGCTATATATATGTCTGACATATTGTTTATCTCATACTGCCCGGGATCCAGGACCTTATTATAAAAGTCCGACCATCTCCTGTACTTGGGTTTGGTCTTTTTTTCTATCTCATCTATCTTGTCATAGTTAGGGATCTTTTTCCCGGCCTCCTCTGCTATCCCCTTTTGCTCAAGATTAACATATCCAAGCATCATACGAAACTCAGAGAGATTATAGCTGAAGGTCTTACTGGGAAGCTCCGACTGATCCAGGGAAAGATCTATCTCGGGAAGCGTGTACGCTTTGGTCTTAAGAAGCTTATAAAGCTGAAAACCACCGTTACTCTTAAAGCTAAGCGCGATTCCAAGAGGAATCCGGGAAAAATTCTTTTTTAATTCCAAAAAAAGGTGCTCTGTGGCCGGGTTAAACTCGATCGTCAGCTGTCCACCCTTGTACTCACATGCACCATAAATATTGTCGATCTTGAAGTTACCTTCATCATCGGCATAATAATATAGCTTTTTTTTGAGTTCTGTAACCGCACTGAATATCTGCTGATAAAGGCCGCCGCCTTTTCTCCCTGTCAAAAACTTGATCTCGGAAGTCTTAAGCGTCACATAATGTACGTCGTATTTTTTCCCTCTGGCATCAGTCTTTTCCTTTGTCTTTAAGGTCTCGTTCATGCGGGCAATGGCCAAAAGCTCTATCTTAGACTCTAAAAGCGAGGTCTTTTCCCTTGCCTGTATAAGCGCGTTACTTAAGGCGACCTCCGGATTTTGCCGTGCAGGAAAGAGTGACTTCTCCAGCTCCTCCTTATTATAGGGCTCACCTTTGACAACACTACCGTTATCCATGATTCCTAAATCTTCTCCCTTTTACCTGTATGGTTGACTATTATCCCAAATAGACTATAATGTGCCTGTATCCTATGAAATCTACCGACATGGTTTGTTTTTTACCCATATGGTCGTTTTCTGACAAGGCTATATTATACTATTTTACCCATATTGTCAACATCTGGATCCTTTGATGGATGTATTTTAGATATGATCCTGATGGTTATCGCGAGATATATACATATATTAATTAGGATCAATAACATTTCTTATTTTGTTTTATTTGATTACAACAGTTTTTTTATTTTTTTTTATTATTGGTTGAATAAATGGCGTAAATACGTTGTTTTCCCGTTTCAGAATGCGTGGATTTGGTAATAGCATGCATGAAATCGGTAACAGTTTTCATGGTTTTGGAGACAGAGTGCGCGAATCCGGTAAAATATGGTGTTATATGCCCTCTCCAGCTTGCACAGAAACAGTAACAGTTTTCATGGTTTTGGAAACAG
>CAMOFS010000043.1 GCA_946613735.1 uncultured Lachnospiraceae bacterium
GCCTGCACAGCCTGCGATGATACCCTGATCCACATATAGCTTGCCGTCCCTTACCTTGTCAGTAAGCTTGAATTCAACCTGACCGTCCAGGCTGACCTTGGCCCTCTCCTCGGTGTCATGGAGGATGTCCATGAGATTCGCCTTGACCTCAGCGATGGTGTATGCGTTGCTGGGATGGAAGGGCATGGCTATCATGGGACGGATCTCGGACAGATCGATCTCGATGACACTGTCGTAATATGCCACATCACCGGGAATGAGTCTCTTGTACGAGTCCTTCCTGCCGTGGATCTCATAGAACTCCTCCACCTTTTCATCGGTAGTCCAAATGGAGGACAGGCAGGTGGTCTCTGTAGTCATAACGTCCACTCCGATACGGAAGTCCACGGAAAGCCCTGCCACGCCGGGGCCTACAAATTCCATTACCTTGTTTTTCACCAGACCCCTCTCAAAGACCTCACCTATTATGGCAAGAGCTACGTCCTGGGGGCCTACGCCGGGGATGGGACTCCCCGTAAGATAGATACCCACCACGCCGGGCATGGGGATGTCATAGGTGCGTCCCAAAAGCTGCTTGACCAGCTCAGGCCCGCCCTCACCCATAGCCATGGTACCCAGGGCTCCGTAACGGGTGTGAGAGTCAGATCCCAGGATCATCTTGCCGCACTCAGCCAGCATCTCCCTGGCAAACTGATGGATGACTGCCTGATGGGGCGGAACGTATATGCCGCCATAACGCTTGGCACAAGACAGCCCAAACATGTGGTCATCCTCATTGATAGTGCCTCCCACCGCACAAAGGCTATTGTGGCAGTTAGTGAGTACATATGGGATGGGGAACTTTTCCAGTCCTGATGCCCTGGCTGTCTGGATGATACCAACGTAGGTGATATCATGGCTGGTAAGCTTGTCAAATTTTATATTGAGAGCCTCCATATTGTCGGAGGTGTTGTGATCCTTTAAGATGCCGTAGGCCATAGTCTGCTTTTTGGCCTCCGTCGCGTCCACCCCGGCGGTCTCCACCAGATCCCTGTTATTAAGAAGGTACATACCTTTTTCGTGAATTTTCATCATTTACTCCTTTTGCTTTATATGTCATTCTGAGCGAAGCGAAGAATCTTTCACCTCCTCTTCAAAAACGACGGGAAGATCCCCTTATTCTCCTTAGGCTTTTCGCCGCCTTCCTTCCAGTCGAAATACTCCGCATCCAGATCCGCCGAAAGCGCCTCTAAGTCTGCCTCCGACTGGGTGTTGGCCTCCTGCCCCGACGCATCGGGATCATCAATGGCAATACCCGCATTCCTGAAGTAATCCTCATTGATCTTGATCTCGGGCTTTTCTGCTACGAACTCGCTGGTCGGTGCGGCCGGCATATCGCCATGCAGCTCCTTTTCCTTGGCTCTTTTGATGTTCTCTTCTTCTATGAGGTGCATGTATTTTTGCGTATCGATAAAGTCCTGCAGCTGGGACTTAAGCTCATATTGGTTGTTCTTTACCGTCTGCTTTTTTTCATTTATCTTGCGGATCATCTCCTGGTGGACACTGTCCATATCGTCCTGTGCCTTGGTGATGATATCACAGATCTCAGAAAGTGCCTGATCAGAATATATGATAGACGAAGCGTATACATCCTCCGCATTCTTTCTGGCATCAAAGATGATGTCGTCTCCCTGCTTTTTAAACTCACGGCCTGCCTTTTCCCGGCTCTGGACCGTAAGCTCATATTCGTCCATCATGTCGTACATACAGTCATTCAGTTTTTTCAAAAGCTCCATCATCCTGTCCTTGTCGATGATGACCCGCTTTTTGCTCCCCTCCACGGGCGAAGCCTTGGAAAAGAGCACGTGTATATCACGAAGGACCTCTTCGGTCCGTTCTGCTGCTCCCACTTTTATCACACCTTTCCTGATGTTCTCATACCTATTCAAAACTTTAGCATATTTGGGAATTTTCTACAAGGATAAAAAAGATCCCTCGCTTCGCTCGGGATGACAGATAGGGAAGTCAACTTTTTACTCTGTCATTCTGAGCGAAGCGAAGAATCCCGCTCGGCAAATTATGAAATAATTCGCCGAGATTCCCGTGTCATTCTGAGCGAAGCGAAGAATCTTACACATTTCCCGCATGGACATATTTCAGATATTGCCCGGCCACCTCACACAGCTCATATATCAGCGAAATGTCCGTGGGACTCCTGTCCGTCATATTATACCTCGGGAAGAATCTGGTGATGTGAAGGGGGATGTCTGTATTATTCCTTGCACCCAGCTCCCCCAAAAAAGAAGCCAATCCAGCCATCTCATCCGGACTGTCATTTTCTCCGGGAATGATCAGGCAGGTTACCTCCACGTGGCAGCCATACTCTACCGCCCGTGAGATAAAGTCCATAGTCATCCCCCTGCTGCCGTGGATAAGATCATCGTAAAAACTATCTGTAAACGCCTTCAGATCCACGTTCATGGCGTCTATCACGGGAAGCAGCTCCTTTTGTACCTCGCCTGACGCGGTGCCGTTGGTCACCAGCACAGTACTCAGGCCACGTTTTTTCGCCTCAAAAGCCGCATCCCGGACAAACTCCCATCCGACAAGAGGCTCGTTGTAAGTAAAAGCGATGCCGATGTTACCGTTTTCTTTCTCTCCCAGGGCAAGCTCTGCCAGTGTTACCGGATCGACTTGTCTGATCCCGCGGATGGATGGTGACCCTTCTGCCATAGCCTTAGCCGTGTCGGAGTATGATATCTCACTGTTCTGGCAAAAGGGGCAGCGCAGATTACATCCATAGGAGCCCACCGACAGGATATAGCTATGTGGATGAAAATGGTAAAGCGGCTTTTTTTCTATGGGATCCAGGGCCAGCCCGGTTATCCTGCCATAGTTGTCGCATACGACAGCTGTGGCCGTGCCCCGCCTGGCGAGACACAGCCCCAGCTGCCCTTCATTTAGATTGCAATGGTGAAAACAAACGTTACACTCCGGCATCTAAAACCCCCTGTTAGTCTATGAAGCCTCCCCTTAAGAGGAGGAAACTGATGAGGCATCAGAATCCTAATGACTCACCCACAAGTATCACGTGCATCCTGCCCTCGTGCCTCGAATATCTGGTAGTCATGAAATTGCAGCAGATAGTATCCGGCGACAGGCAGTCGGCACAGGACCCGGTCTTTGCGCAGGGCGTATTCAGGCCGAAGCGCTGTGCGTTGATGGGCGCCGCCACATTCCTTGCCCGGCTCATGGCAGCCGCTTCGTCCTTGGCCACCTTGTTCATGCCAACTATAAAGATGACCTTCTTCGGGCCATAGGCTATTGCAGAAACTCTGTTGGAATTGCCGTCAATATTAATGATGATGCCGTCCTCGGTGATGGCATTGGCACTTGTTAAAAAGAAGTCCGCCGTGTATGCCGTAAGGGCAGCAGCCTGCTTGTCCTCGGAGGTATCACGGTCCACGTAGTTGTAGTCTCCCTCCTGAAGTGCTTTTATGAGCCCGATCTCGTGGGCGCTCATAACTCCGCCGTTCGTAACCGTACTCCCCTTGGGTATAAGGCCCAGGGCCAGCTTTTTGGCCTGCTCGGCATTAGGCGCATAGTACCCTGTGATGTTGCGGCTTTCAAGTCCCTTGATTATCTTTTCAGCCAGCTTCTCGTTTCTTTTGATGATGTTGTCGTTCATAAAAATCCCCCCTTTTTAATATTCATTCTATGCCTAGCCCCTTGACAATCTACGCCTAGCCCCCTGTCATTCTGAGCCTGGCCCCTTGTCATTCTGAGCGTAGCCCCCTGTCATTCTGAGCGTAGCGAAGAATCTTTGTCCTTACTTACAGGATCTTTGTCTTTAAATAACCCATACTTCATCAGGGTCTCCCTGGTGGAACAGAACTTGTCTACCATACATAAAAGCAGTGCCTCCTTGGTAGATGGCACATGAGTAAGGTTCAGCGGCCACATATGGGAATCTATGATCTCGCTCTCCAGCTCTGTAATATTAAAATCCCTTCTTGCATTGGCCATGGCAATCTTGGCATGGTGGTAGCCATGGAGCTTATCACCGTGAGTATGCCAGTCATATAGATAATAATCATGCAAAAAGGCTGCTGTTACAAGCGATCCCTCGTCCACCCCAATATGGTGGCGCCTCACAAAATAAAAACAGTGGCGGGCCACATCCATACAGTGATCATAGGTTGTGATATGGCTGTGCTGTGTATAGTTTTTCATCTCGAGGGCCTTTGGATCATTAGCTATGGGCTCGATGATTCTGGCAAAGTCCCTTTCCTCTTCCTCAGTCAAAGTCATTATTATCTGTCTTTCTTCTTTCCAGACCCTTTTTCAGATTAGCGGCAGCCCGTATAAGCTGATCCGCCCTGGTCTTATGCTGGGGCTTGGTAAACTTCTGGATACTGTGCAAATGGTAGCTCTGCCGCCATGAAAGCTTTGGGATCCGAGGCGCCCTTTCCATAAGCTTTGCGGGAGCAGATGCGATGGTCACCACCCCTGCCTGGGCTTTTTCCTTGACCATATCCGGCACGGCAGCGATAGTCTGCACACCCGCTTCCATGCGTTCGTCAAATTTTTCCTGAGCCTCATCCAGTATTTCCAAAAGAGACGTAAGGGAAGCTTCGGTAAGCGCCAGATCCATCCCCACTATCATCATAAGAGCCAACGCCACAAAACCGTTGATCTCCGGATTAGAAAACATTATGTCATCATAATGAGCATACCACGGAAAGAAAAGCTTTACCACTATGATGCCGGCAACACCAAAAGCTGCAGTGGCCGGCAGACATATCCTGCCGTTAATATTGAGTGGCGTCTCACTGTAATCCCACCACTTGGCATGGAATATCTTTTCCAATAAGAGCGAAATAGAGTACTCCATGATAGCCGTACCCAGTGCACATATGATAAAGATCTTCCACCAGGCCTGCTCCGACCCCGGCAATCCGTTTTGGAAGATGTCAAGCCTCATAAAAAGAGCCCATGCAATAATGGAGCCGAAACCATATATGGGACATATGGGTCCGATCAAAAATCCGCGGTTCTCCCAGCGCCCGCTTTTTATGGTACAATAGGTGCATTCATATATCCACCCTATAAAGGAAAACAGCATAAATCTCAGGAAATATTTAGTTATCAACATCGGTTCTGATTTCTACCTTTCTAACCCTGTCCGGCCACAATGGTCCAAGGCAGTTAAGCATTATTTTTCAACGGTTTTTCGTCTTATTTCTTGTAACCTTTATTACGATATTTAGTATAAAAAATTCGGGGCTCTTTGTCTATAAAAACCTTGACAAAAAGCCCTGTAATTGATTAAATATGTATTGTGCATATCGACTGATTTTGTTTTAGGTTTGTCAGTTCCAACATCTACACCGGGGACGGCCACTGAGGGCACCACAGGATGTGCAGCCGGATGCGGTTTACCCACCGGAGCGGACATGCCATAGATGGGTAAGACAGGATCGACTGATATCAGCACAAGCAGATGTAGTACATCGGTAGTATATCAGCTTCCCAAGCTGAGGAGGCGGGTTCGACTCCCGTCATCTGCTAGGCTACGAGCAGAGTGAATTCAAAAAGAGAGCTGTCTGTCGAATTTATTCGAACAGATGGCTCTCTTTTTGGATTCATTGTGCGACAGCACACATCGAGGAAAATGCGAAGCATTTTTCGAGATGCCTCTGCGGATTTGGCGAATGCCATACATGAAATGGTTTTTCGCCAGAAAAACCATGAATGCATTTCCCATTTCCCCACCTTGCGACAGCACACATCGAGGAAAATGCGAAGCATTTTTCGAGATGCCTCTGCTCATACAACAACATCCACTGTCGGCATCCCGGCCGCTTCGACCGCAGTCATCCCGGTATTATACCCAAAACCTGACATAGCCGGCATTCCCGCCGTCATAGCTGCAGCTGCCCCGGCCTTGGCTTTTTGCATATCCTGCTGGTACTTCTCAAACATTGTCTTCAGGTATTCCATATCCGCCTTGGTCATCTCTTTTTCTTCTGAATTCCTATGCCTGATACGAAGCTTTTTTAGCCCATCCTCATCCATGTGGGGATCCACTGCCTCCAGCATATCCAGATTCTCCATGACCTCGTCCAGCATCTCATACGCCTCGTCAAAATCCTCCATCATATCATCAAGGCCCGAAAGCATATCCGAGGAAATCTCCTCAAGCGAGAAGTTCTCCATTTCAGGATCATTTTCAAAAAACTCACCGTATGCTTCCTCCAATGCGGCAAGCTCTTTTTCGTCAAGTTCCTCATAGGCATCCGCGACTACATCCTCAGCCTGGGATACCAGATCATTCACGGAAGCTGTGGCAGCGCCGCCGGTCGAAGATGTTTTCCCGGAAAGCGCCTCGCTTTCTTCATCCTGCTTGATGGTGCTTTCTATAAGCTCCTCAGTCTCCAGATGATGCTTCTTTTTCTTTGCGGTGCGCTCCATGGACTTAGCGTGATTTAATGCAGCAGATATCTCCGTTTTTTCATCATTATCGGAGGCACTCGACATATCGCGACGCAGCTTTAAAACAATACGCTTGGCCTTAATAGCGGCCTGTCCGGCAGAACTGGAGGTCTTGGCCTGACGGATCATGGATGAGATATCTCGATAGTTGTATTCAAGGTGTTTTTTTATCTTTGACTCATCAGTTTTAGCTTTTGCCTGGGTCAGTTTCAAAAAACCCTCGGCCTTATCACCGGTAGTTGCCTTAAAACTATTCTGCTGACGTTTAGCATTTACCTGTCTTTTGTGAAGCTCCTCTGCTGATAGTCCGGCATTATCGTAGCTGTGGACCGAGACGGCTTTTTTCTGCCTGTCCAGATCGCGTAGCAGCTCGCTACGATTCTTATTCTGCTCGTTTGCGGCTTTTGTCCTGCGTGAGATATACGCCGACTGCTCTACAGGCGCACTTTTAGAGGGAGATTTTAAAAGCGAATTGCTTGTATGTGTGAAGTTGATACCAAGTCCGCTCGTCCTCACTATCTCACCCTCCGTGGTGTCTTTGATCATTCCGTTGACCTTTTTATGGGATGCGAAACAGAGGGTAATAACACCCTCATAGGATATATCGGATGCAGATGGCAAAAACTTTAACCTTGTGGTAAGCACTGAATGTGGCAGACCCCCACTACCCAGAGCACCAGAAGCAGCGGCACCAGTATGCGAAACTTCCATTTTTTCGTCTTATGATGCCACACCAGCATACCCAAAAGCGCGCCGGCTCCTCCGCCTGCTGCCGCAAGCCCAATAAGCGTCGCCTCAGGGATCCGCCACTTTTCATGGATCGCCTTATACTTATCTATCCCATACATCACAAATGTCAGAACATTGATGATCAAAATATATATCCCAAATGCTTTCATAAAATCTTTTTAAAATGCGGCATTAGAACCGTCCCATTTTATTTTTTAAAAAATGCTCCCAGCTTTTCCAACAATGTGGCCTTATCTATGGTCTTTAAGAGGTAGTCCACCGGCTTAAGTTCGATAACAGACATAACACTTTCCTTGTCACTGTGTCCTGTTAAAAACATTACCGGGATCTGCCCTGTCTCCGAATCATTTTTTAACATGGACATAACCTGGGGCCCGTCTGCAATGGGCATCTCATAATCCAAAAGCACCAGATCCGCCTTGTTTTTGGCCAGATAGCTTATGGCCTGGACACCATTTGAAGCCATGCCCACATGGTAGGTCCCCTTCAGCCATTCGTACACAGTCCTCATATAGGTGATATCATCATCCACGATGAGCACAGACTTCTTACGCTTTTCCCCGGTATTCTCATCCATGTAGTTATCGATGCATTTCAAAAGCTGCTCGATATCCAGCGGACGCTGGAAAAACCTCGTGACCTGCTGTTCGGGGATGGCCTTTTTGATAAACTCGTACTGCTCAATATCTCCGATAAGGATAAGACCCAGCTCCTTTTCCTGTATCAGATCCTTTAGATACACCAGCGTCTCCGGCATTCCCATAAGCTCCTCGCTCATAAAGAGTATCAAAAGCTCCATGGTCTCGGAATAGCTCTGGATCTCCTCTATATTTGCATGGGAAAAGCTCGCCCTAATATGGGCGGAATCCAGCTTGTTCATCAGACTTTTTGCCAAAAAGCTGTCTACCGCACTTACGATAACTATCTTTCCTGCTGTAACCTGGTTCATTTTATCCTCCCAAAATACTACTTGTCTGCTTCTTTTCTGTGTTCCCTGTTGGCAAAAAACAGTGGGATCAAAGTCAGGGGCACGAGCAAGGCACCCGCTAAAAATACCATATTGGTAGGCAGATACTCCGTAAAGCCATACTCATCCACAAATTCACCACTTTTCTTAATGATGGGATTGGAGATAAGGGGAGACACCACCATGGGAATAAGTACAAAAAAGATGATCCTTATCCCCTCAAACTGTCCCCTGGCATCCTCCGGATACAACTGCTTTGACCACACTGTAATAGTCTGTAAAAAAAGGATGTAACCCACTCCGATCAAAAGGATGGCCAAAAGGAAAACGGGGTTAAAGATAGTGGAAGTATCCACCGTCTCGGGGCTTACGAATGTCACCACCATCATAAGGCCTATCATGTTAAGCACCACCGCTATAGTGATAAGCGCCGTCATACGATCACCGCGGATCATCCTGATCGCAGGAATGGTGGCAAACATGGCCAGTATCAGGCCTATGCCCTCGATGATCCCCATGGTATCAGGTGTAAACCCGAGGTAATATATCATAAAGTTTCCCAAATGTGTGAAATAGGTATTAAAGGATATGAAATAAACCGCAAACATCAGGTTCACCCATACCAGCTCCCGGTGCTTTAAGTACTCACTCACATTCAGGATGGAAAAAAACTGCTGTGAAAAGGTCCCCTTTTTTGACGGAGTAAGCTTGGCGGAGTCCTGCATGGCAAAGATAGATACAATACCAAGCAATATCACCGCAGAACCTATGACCACAAATAGCCTCATATAGTTGTC
>CAMOFS010000044.1 GCA_946613735.1 uncultured Lachnospiraceae bacterium
CAGTCAAACCGCGGCATGGGTATCGCCGAAAAAATGGAAAATGCCACAGCTATGGTTTCAAACACTACTCTCATCCGACTGCCTCAACAAACCTTTTTGCCATAGGGACCTCTCCCCCGAAATGCAGATGGGGAAAGCCCGCATAAAGTGTATCACTTACATATCCGAAGCGCCAGCTTTTACCGTTTGCCTTTTTTGCCAAAAGATCCCCGCCGCAGGCGTCACAGTCCCAATGATGGTATTCATGGGCAGGTATGATCTCGCCCTTTTTAAAAAGCATGCTGTCTCCCTCGGGACAGATGGACAGGTATCCGAACCTCCTTGCCCTGTCCGTGGGATATGACTCACCCGAAAAAACTCCGGTCATTCCAAGGACATCACCGGCCTCATCCCGGATGCTTTTTGACAAATACATAAAGCCTCCGCACTCAGCAACGGTAGGCAGCCCACCTTCCACCGCCTCCCTTATGCTTTTCCTCATGGATGTATTGGAAAAAAGCTCCTTTGCATAAAGCTCCGGATAGCCGCCTCCGAGGTAGAGCCCACCGCACTTTGGCAGCATGGCATCATGCATGGGAGAAAAAAACAAAAGCTGTGCTCCTGCTTTTTTTAATGCATCAAAGTTGTCCTCATAGTAAAAGCAAAATGCCTCATCATAAGCTACAGATATAGTGCACATCCACCTTCTCCTCCATAGCCTTTTTTATGATCTCAAAACGTTGATCCAAATCATCCGTCTCTGCTGCCGTAAAAAGTCCCAGATGACGGGAGGGTAGGGACGCCTCCCTGATATGGGGCAGGTAACCTAAAACAGGAATATCACACTCTCCTTCTATCACGGATTTCAGGCTCTCATATCGCTTTTTGGTACAATCGGTAAACACTGCTGCCACAATATGAGAATCCTTTCTGAAATTGATGATACCGCTTATCTCTGCCGCCAGGGTAAGGCTGTTTTTAGCAGGCCTTACAAGGAGGATAACCGGCACATCCAAAAGCCTGGCCACATGATATGCGCTAGACTCATCCGTACCGTTAAGACCGTCATAATAACCCATGGCAGCCTCTATCACTGCAAAACCATCCCCTGCTTTTTTAAAGGTGGCCCTCACCCCATTTTCAGTCTGCAAAAAAACATCCAGGTTCCTGCAGGGGCTTTTGGCGGCAGCCCTAAGGTACATGGGATCGATATAATCCGGTCCGCATTTGAAGGGAACGGCATCAATGCCACGGGTGGATAGAACGCGTATCAGCCCGCAGGTAAATATGGTTTTTCCGCTGCCGCTTCCCATGGCGGCTATCATCACACCCCTCATATACTCCCCTTAAGTATCTGTGGTATGCCGCAGATCACACGCACCACCGTATCAGCCCTCGCTGCCAAAAGCTGGGACAGCCTGCCCGCATTTTCCCTGAAATGATTCTCGGACGTATCTGTGGATATAACTCCGCCTCCGATCTCCGAGGCGATCACTATCTTTTTTGCAGAAAGCTCATCCGCCAGAGCCAAAAGCGCATCATCCGGCATAGGTGTTCTTTTGACCATTGTCTCTGCATCCCTGACACAGTCCTTTTCAAACTCCTCCTCTTTAAGTCCCAGAAGGTCACATATGCACTTTTCCTTACCGGAATACATGGGCCCCGTCACAAATACCATTGCATTTTACCTCGTATTTTTTCTCCCCTATTCTACTACAAAAAATAGCACCTTTCCACTCCTTGAAATTGATAACACCTGACTGATATGATAAAATCATATCGTAAATATCTTTGTTTTTTAACCAGGAGCAGACCATGCCTACAGAGTTATTGTCAAATGACTATTTGGAATTTACACTTCGGCTTATACTAGCGGTACTTTGCGGCGGAGTGATCGGTATAGAGCGCACCAGACGCAACAAAGGTGCCGGCATCAAGACTCATATGCTGGTATGTGTGGGTGCTGCTCTTTTCGTTATCCTTTCCAAATACGGCTTTTTGGATATTACCCATTTGGATGGCGCCCGGGTGGATGTGTCCCGTGTAGCTGCCAGTGTCACCACCGGCGTAGGCTTTTTGGGCGGCGGCATCATCTTTTACAGGGGCAACTCCGTCCAGGGACTTACCACTGCTGCCAGCATCTGGGCCACGGCAGCCATTGGGTGCGCTCTTGGAAGCGGAATGTATCTTTTGGGCATTGCCAGCACCGTGCTTATCGTAGTCCTTCAGATAGTGCTGCATTCCCAGGATACCCTTGGCATGGAGCGGACCACCGCCAGCCGTATCGTGGTGGTGATGCAGGATGATCAGGAGGAGTTTTTAAGCTTCCAAAATCTTCTTAAGGAAAAGGAAATAGAGATAAAGGGCACCCATATAAAAAAGAACAAGGATGACACCCTCGTATATACCATGGACATCCGAATGCCTAAAAACCTGGCCCCTTCGGAGCTGGTTGAGATATTGAGGGACAGCGGTTCCGTCAAATCCATAGGGTTATAGCTTATGATGATAACACTATTTGAAAACAACTTTGAGGCAGAGCTTTTATTCAGACTGGCTTTGGCCTGTATATGCGGCTTTACCGTTGGTGCCGAAAGGAGCCACCATCACAAGACCGCAGGCGTACGTACCTATCTCATCGTAGCAGTAGGCGCCTGTGTATATGCCATGGTGTCAAAATACGGTTTTTTGGATATAGTGGCAGGTCATGAGGATCAGTATGTAGATGTTTCAAGAGTAGCCTCCAGCATCGTTACCGGTGTGGGCTTTTTGGGTGCAGGCACCATTTTTACCAGAGAGGATCATGTAGAAGGGCTGTCCACAGCTGCAGGCATGTGGGTCATGGCCGCCATCGGCATGGCTTCCGGTGTGGGTATGTATGTGGTTGCCGTGACTGTATCGGTGTCAGTACTGCTCATCCTCATCATTTTTCAAAATGAGAGACTTCCCTATACCATGCCCACTGACACTGCCCGTCTGGAGATCACCATGCCGGATGACATGGGCGCCGTCAAGATCTTAGAGGCGATGCTCTACGAGAGAAATATCGATATCCTCACCTCCCATGTCAAGAGGCACAAGGACGGCACCCTTTCCTTTTCATTCTACGTGGCTATACCTGAGTCACTGGATGTGGCTGAGACCGTCAGTAGTCTTTATCGGGTGACCGGCGCCAAATCCATCAATCTCTGATCTTTTATCATTTTCCTCTTTTGCAAGCTTGTTGGTGTCCAGGGTAGCACCGAAGACAAAGAACCTGTCATAGAGATATTCCGTGACAAAGTTGCATCCCATTGTAAGGATCATTACCAAAAAGTCATTCCAACCGCAGGTCTCTGCCAGGTAGTTGCCGCCGATGGTGGTGACCGGTGTAAATACGGCATAAAATGCTGCCACCTTGAGCATGGCGATGGGAACGTTGTTGGCAGACTTAAAGGTAAACTGTCTGTTGAGTGTAAAGTTCCACAACACCGAAAGCACCAGGGCTATGAGGTAGCATGGCCAGTAGGGCCAGTCCGTCAGAAGCTCCAGCAGCGTAAATGATACAGTTTCGATGAGGCCTGCGGATATCGAAAACAGAGTGAATTTTACCATCCGCATAGTTTCTTTTCTCTTTTCCATAATCCCTCCCATTTCTTTTTATTAAGAGATTCTTCGGGCTCCGCCCTCAGAATGACAGACGACCTCCCACCATGTCAGAGGCATTCTTCGACCGACTACCAATTCACAGGGTAGAGGGAGAAGGAATGCCGCTGACGTAGACGACCGTTTGACGGTCGTCGGTCGAGGCATTCTTCGACCGACGACCCTCAGTTAACAGAATTAAGTCTTGCGAAATTCTTCTTGTTACAGCGGTAGAGGTCTTTGAACACCGCAAACTGCCGGTCGTAAACCTCCTTATGCTTATCCCTCGGATAAAAGATCTTCTCCGCCGGTATGAGTCCCGCTATGTCTTCCATGGAGTCAACGACCCCCAATCCCACTGCCATGATAGCCGCCGCACCCACAGAGCCAACATTCTGCGGAGACTTCACCGTCTCAATGGTATGCCCCGTAATGTCGGAAAGGATCTGACAGGTCACATCTGAAAGCGCTCCTCCGCCCACAAATCTAATGGGATCTTTGATGTCGATCTTTTTCTTCTGACACTCCAGCATCCATCTGATGTGATAGCACACTCCCTCAAGGACGGCACGTATCATATCCCGCTTGCCGTTTTCCAGGGAGACATTGAAAAACATGCCTCTGGAATTGGGATCCTCAAAGGGGCACCGGTTGCCATGGAGCCAGGGTGTAAAGATAACACCGTTTGCTCCGGCAGGCTCCTCTGCCACCACCTGAGTCATATATTCATAGAGACTTGTGTAGACCTTTTCCGGCGAGCCGGTGATATCATTGTGCTCCAGATACACCCCGATCTCGTCCAGCGCCAGATGGTTTTTCACCCACTCCAAGCACTTGCCCGCTGTCTCCATCTCAGCAAAATAATTGTACTTGTCGGCCTGGGCGCCCACAATGGCAGCTATCATATTGTCGGCATCCACCATCTGGTGATCTACTATTGTGATGACCCATCCCGAAGTTCCGGAATAGATATGGGTATCTCCCGTACGGACACATCCAGCTCCCACCCCTATCAGGGTGGCATCCCCTCCCCCTCCAAATATGGGAATGCCGGGAATTAGCGACAGCTCCTTTGCCGCTTCAGGCAAAAGGACTCCCGCCTTATCCGTGGTGGCTATGATCCTGGGAAGATGTGACATATTGATACCGAACATATCGCAGAGCTTTTTACTCCAGCCCCTGTGTCCGGCTCTGGTATCATATAAAAGTGTACCGTAGGCTGAGTCCTCAGTCATGACAAATTCACCGGTACAGCGAAGGATGAAATATTCCTTTACATCCAGCCACTTATGTACCTTTGAAAAAACCTCCGGCTCATGGGCCTCTACCCACTTGTATTTCCACATGGGATCCTTGACTGAGCTTGATACCGCTCCCGTGATCATAAGCGAGGGTATCAGCTTAAAGATGTTGGCACCTGCGATCTGGATTCCGTTGGCGATGCCCTTTTTTATCTCCTCAGTAGCACGCTGGTCCATGTAGCTCATGGGGCGCCGTAGTGGCTTTCCATCCTTGTCTACCAGTACCAGTCCCTGCATCTGGGAACAAAATGAGATGCCGCTGATCATGTCAGCAGCAATACCGCTCTTTTTTAAGACGATTTTTGTGGACTCCTTCATAGCTGTCCACCATTCTTCGGTGTCCTGCTCTGCTCCCCCGTTGTCCAAAACATAAAGACCGTACTCATAAGTAGCGCCGGCAATAAGCTCTATGTTTTTATCAATCTTAAAAACACAGGTCTTGATGCCGGTGGTGCCTATGTCGTAGGCGATCACGTATTTTTCTGACATTTACTCTCTCCCTGATTCTCGATTGCTTAAGATCATGAGTCCACCGCAACTCGAAGCGGTTCGCAATCTATTCCCCTATATTCTGTCAGTCGGTCGAAAAAAGCCTCCTGTTAGGAAATTCCGTGCATGATAAAGGACAACAGCTGCTTCTCGAGGAGGCCTTCGTCCACCCTGTCACCAAGGTAGATGCTCATGCGGCTCTTGTAGTAGTCGCAGCTTAACGAAAAATGCAGCATCATAAGAAGATTGTCAAAGAAAAAAGCAAGCATCGCCGGATCGGCATCCTTTTTAACCAAGCCCTTTGATCTCGCCTTTTTAATAACCTTCGTATATATAGCCGCAGACCCGCCCTCTATACGACCAGCCATCTCGGCTGCATCCGCCCCGCTTTCCGCAGAAGTAATACTGTGATACATGCGAAAATAGGCCTCATGCTCCCTGGAATAGACCACACAGGCATGGATGAGTCCGCTTATCATCTCCTCTAAGGAGGCCGCCTCGTCCGCTGCCTTTCCCAAGACCTCAGCAAGACATTCCATACTGTGGTCCAGGCACGCGAAAAAGAGCGCCTCCTTGTCAGCATAGTATTTGTAGATGACACCTACGCTGACACCGGACTTCTTTGCAATAGACCTGATGCTGGATCTGAAAAGACCCTTTTGGCCGAATTCCTCGGTGGCTGTCTCCAATATATACTTTTGTTTTTCTTCCGAAAGCTTTTGGTTCATTTCAGCTTTGAATACTTCATCACATAGACCTTGCGCTCTATGGCCGCGCTCATACCGCCTACGGGAGGAACATTCCCCGCAAACCGTGCCAAAAATGCAGCCTGGGCTCCCTTTTCTAAGACCATGCACACTGCCTCGGCCTCTTCCCTGTTCTTGCCGATACAGATGGCGCCGTTGCCGGTGACCATGACAGCCGCCTTACCGGATATGGCCTTTTTTAACTCATCCTCGGTATACTCTGCCTTCAGACACTTTATGGATGTGCCTGCTATCTGAGCCAGGTCGTCAATATAAGGATTCATGGACTGGCCATAGCCGCTCATGATCTTGATATATGGTGTCTCAGTATGGATCACCGCCCCAATGGTGTCATCCTTGCAATACTCCCTGAATCTCTTTACCTCTCCCTCATCGCCGTAAGTATAAAACTTTTCCGCATCATCCACCGGCCTTACACGTTCCCCAACGTATTTTTCGTAGCACCGACCCGTCACATACTCCAGGGCATGTGCAATATCAAAGGCATTATCATAATCCCTGCCCATGCACACCGCTCCGTGATATCTCATCAAAACGGAGTTGGCAAGGGGATTGTCCGAAATAGCCTTGGCCACGTTTTTCTTAAGTGTCTTAGTGGAGGAAAGACCGTATTTTGCCGTGGGGATGACACTTCCCAAAAGATCAGCCTTGTCCCTGCCGTAGCTCTCGATATCCTTGATGTCCTTACCGATGATGGAAAGGGCTGATGCATTGTTCTGGTGGGTATGGATGATAAAATTGGCATCCTTTCTAAGCTTGTACCCCTCCGCATGTACGCCCTTTTCACTGGAAGGCTTTACATCGCCTTCGTAGGAGCAGTCAGATATCTTGACCAACACTATGTCATTGGGTGTCAGTGAGTCATATGCCTTGCCGCTGGGAGTAATGACAAAATGCGTGTCGCTGACGCGGGCCGAGATATTGCCCCAGGTCCTGGCTATGAGTCCTGTTTCCAAAAGCTCCAGACCCGCCTTTATCACCAGGTCCTTTGCCTCCTGTATACTATATGCCATATGAATCTCCTTTGAATACGATCGCTCGTGGTTATGTGTCCACCAGAAAACGAAAAAACGTTTTCCTACGTGGACACATAACCCACTCGCGATCTAACATTATTTACCAAGTACATCACACTTGGAGAATACACGATCGAAGCGTGCGATCACGTCGTCGATCATCTCCTCGGTGTAGGCAGCACTGGTGTAAAGACGAGAGCCTGCCAGTGTAATGATACCCTCTGCCATGTACGCTGCTCCGATGTGCTCCATCTCCTTGCGGCGTACATCTGTCTCCTTCATTACATCGGGGATGGTCCAGGGCTTGGACCAGTCGATGAAGAAGTGCATGGTACCCGCATTGTCCAGGTGACAGATGGAACCCTGGTTAAATGCCACGAAGGGCAGGTTGTACTTCTTAATGGACTCCTGGAGACCCTTTGTAAGACGATCTCCCATGCGGCCAGCCTTTTCACAGGCATTGGTACGCTCGATCTCACAGATGGCATGATAACCTGCCACACATGAAATGGGTGTAGCTGCAAGGGTACCTCCGCAGAGAGCCTTTTTGATCTTTTTGCCGGAGGCATCAAGACCTGCGCCCAGATGAGCCATGCAGTCCTTGTGTCCACCGATACCGCCTGCGCCGGGATATCCGCCTGCGATAGCCTTACCAAAGATGGTAAGATCGGGATCTACTCCGAAGTATCCCTGTGCACATGAGGTTCCCAGCCTGAAGCCTGTAACCACCTCATCAAAGATCAAAAGCGCATCATACTTGTGAGCCAGTCTCTCACAGCCCTTGATGAATTCCTTTGATACAGGACGTGTGCCTGACTCGGGGCCCACGGGCTCAACATAAATGGCAGCGGTACCGCCGTTGAGCTTGTTCATCTTAAGCTTCTTCTCCAGATCATTAAGGTCGTTGGGGAAGAACTCATCCGTATGCTTGAAGACAAAGTTCGGAACACCGCGGGACTGAAGGCCCTTTGTGCCGGGGATACGGATACCAAAGGCCAGCTGATCTGACCAGCCGTGGTATGCGCCACCCATCTTTAAGATGTTCTTATTGCCGGTCTTAAGACGTGCTATACGCGCTGCTGCCATACAAGCCTCAGTACCACTTCCAAGCATCCTGAACATCTCTACGGAAGGAACAAGCTCCGAGATCTTTTTAGCCAGCTTGTACTCATACTCGTGGAAAAGTCCGGTGGAAGGACCACAGGTATTCAAGAGCTCAATAACCGGCTCCCTGACCTCCTTCATGTTACTGCCCAAAACAGTGGGGCCACCCGCCTGTAAAAGGTCATAATACTCATTGCCATCAATATCATAAAGCTTTGCTCCCTCGGCCTTTGTGATGACTATGGGGAAGGGATAGTTGAAAGCAAGGTTGTGCTGGACTCCGCCGGGGATCACCTCTTTTGCCTCTGAGATCATCTCCTTTGACTTCTTGCACTTCTTCTCGAAATACTCTTCCTCGTATTCCCGTAATGCTGCGGATGTCACGGTGTATACCGGCTTTTTGATAAGCTCGTCAAGCTGCTTAGTGACTGCGTCCGCATCAAGATACTCGTCTATTGCAAATCCGTTGTATGCCATAATACTTTTCCTCCTTATTAACCATATACCTTCAAACATTTCATATGTCATCCTGAGGGCGAAGCCACTCACCATCATCCTGAGGGCGAAGCCACTCGCTGTCATCCTGAGGGCGAAGCCACTCACCATCATCCTGAGGGCGAAGCCACTCGCT
>CAMOFS010000045.1 GCA_946613735.1 uncultured Lachnospiraceae bacterium
GGAGTCATTCTGAGGGCGTGGCCTCACTGTCATTCTGAGGGCGTGGCCTCCCTGTCATTCTGAGGGCGCAGCCTCCCCGTCATTCTGAGGGCGTGGCCCCCTGTCATTCTGAGGGCGCAGCCCCCTGTCATTCTGAGGGCGCAGCCCGAAGAATCTAGTCTTCCGGGAACTGGGCATGATATATCTCCCGATACACATCGCAGCCTGCCATGAGCTCATCATGGGTGCCCAGTCCTGCCACGCCTCCGTCCTCCAGCACCAGTATGCTGTCACATGCCCTACAGGAGGATGCCCGCTGGGATATGATGATCACCGCAGGATGCCAGGGCAGGGAAGCGATATTGTCCAAAAGCCTCCGCTCTGTCCCCAGATCCAGTGCGCTGCTGCTGTCATCCAGTATCAAAAGCTTAGAGCGCTTGATAAGCGCCCGCGCTACGGTAAGCCTCTGTCGCTGCCCACCGGAATAGTTGGTCCCTCCCCTAAGTACGACCTCATCCACTCCCTTTGATTTTTGGGCCACAAACTCTGAACAGCAGGAAGCAAGAAGCGCCTCATCAATATCATCATCATTGGCAGATTGGTTTGCCATAAGAAGGTTGGATCTGATAGTGCCCGAGAAAAGCTCTGCATGCTGCGGCACCGTGGCGATGAGTCCGGAGATCTCGCTGTCACTGTAGCTTTTTACATCCCGCCCATCCAAACGGATCTCTCCGGAGTCGGCATCAAAAAAATGCTGAGCCAGGGATATAAGGGTGGATTTGCCGGAACCGGTGGATCCCACCACTCCCAGTGTCCCACCGGACTTTAATGAAAAGCTTATGCCCTCCACTGCTGCCTCGCTGTCCCCGGGATAAGTAAAGGTCACATCTGAAAAGGTTAAAAGCTCATCCCCGGTACCTGCTGCCCTGCCATCGGCCGACACATACCTGCGGCTCTCCGGCTCTACTGCTACCACTGCCTGTATCCTCTCCACAGAGGCAAAGGCTCTGGTCAAAAGCAGGATGAAATTGGCCAGCTTCAAAAGCTCCACCAAAATCTGGGACATATAATTGGCCAAAGCCACCACATCACCCTGGGTAAGCCGGCCGGTATCCACCTCGCCGTGGGAATACCAAAGCAGGATCACCAGCCCAATGTTTACTATGAGATAGGTCAGGGGGTTAGTCCAGGCCGATATGCGTCCGGCTGCGATCTGTGCCCGGTACATATCCGCAGTCTTTTCATCAAACTCCCTTATCTCGTCCTCCTCACGCCCGAAGGCCCGTATAACCCTGACTCCCTCGATGTTTTCTCCAACCATCAAAAGCAGCTTCTCAAGCCTTTTAGCTATGGCTGAAAACATGGGAAGGGTGGAGCGCATGATGATCCATACCACAAGAGAAAGCCCTGCGATGACTCCGAAAAAGACAAGGGCCGATCCCTTATCCACGATAAAGGCCATCACCAGAGCACCGAAAACTATAAATGGAGAACGCAAAAAAAGGCGCAAAAACATATTGATACCGTTTTGCACCTGGATAAGATCCGATGTCATGCGGGTCACCATAACGGACGCACCCTGCCCCTCCATAGTCGCCGGAGAAAAGGCGGTGATATGATAAAAAAGATCCCGTCTCATGGCAGCCGCAGAGTACACCGCAGCCCGTGCCGCATAATACTGAGCCGTGATGGCCATCACAAGCCCTGTCACGGCCACTACTACGAGTATCCCGCAGGAGCGCAGAACGTACTGCCTGTCTCCCGAAGCGATGCCCACATCTATAATATCCTTCACAACAAGAGGCACCAGCAGTTCAAAAATTGCCTCAAGCATTTTGAAAAGTGGTGCCAATATACTCTCTTTTTTATAATCACTAAGATATTTTAATACAAAGCTCATATCACGCTGTCACAGTGTAAGATCACTCGTTCAGATCGACCTCTTCACCGTTTAACACTTCGTCTGTAACATCATTCTCATCGGATGCTTCGGGAGCTCCGTTGGAAAATCTGTCTTCAAACTTTACCTTTTTCCAGTTCTCCTCATCCACTGTAAAGGTGATCTTGGCCTTCCAGCCCTCCAAGATATCCTCATAGTAATCAGTCACCTTATCATTGATAAGCTCCTGCTTTTTAGCCTCTGAAGCGGTCTTGTCATACTTCTTATCGAGCCTTATCACATAATATGCGTCATCCGTCTCGATCACATCTGACATCTGGCCTTCGCTGAGCGACTGAGCTGCCTTGATGACATCCTCACCCATAACGGTGTCATCCTCAGGCTTGGAATTAACTGAGTAGCTATAGGTGGAAGCCTCCTGGTCAGATACACTCTGAGCAGTGGCAAAATCCTTGGCTGCTGCCGCCTTTTTGGCATTGGCAAGAGACTCTTCAGACTGGTTCACAGGCTCCTCGCCGCTTTCGATATCGTTTACCGCATCTACCACAGCATCTGCAGTAGTGGCTGCGGCATCAGCCTTATCAAACTTAAGGTAAGAGAAGGTGGCCTGCTTGGCCTCGTCATCACTGACCTCTACCTTGCCCTCACCCTCCTCGCGGATGGCTGCTTCCATACGCATGGCATAGGTACGGTCTGTAAGAAGCTTTTTCACATATTCCTCAGTAGCACCGATCTGCTCGATAGCAGCACCGCTGTTACTCTCCAAAAAGGACTTGGCTGCCTCATCTATGGCCTTTTTATCATCCTCACTGATGCTGACATTGTACTCATCGGCATGAAGGGTCTCCACATACCAGTTCTCCAGCTCGTCTATAACGGAGCCCTTGGTGTCGTCCTCCATGGTGGAGCCGGAACCCGTCAGATCCTGGGTCCACATGTCATCTCCCATATAGCTGCCATAGTAGACATCATAAAGTGCCTGGTTATAACGTGCTACAAAATTGCCATACCCTAAGGTAATGTTTTCAGTCTGATCTCCGTTTTTAACGGTAATAAGTGTAGCTGATGTATTGATCCTGCTGCATCCGGAAAAAAGCATGGTACCTGCAAGCGCTACTGCAGCAAACTTAGTAAATCTCTTAAGTGACATTTTAAATGTTCCTCCTAACAAGTTACTGTGGTATGACCACATAAGCTTTCATATTATACACTTATAATTATCTTTCCACAAGTCTTTCATTTAAAAATCCGACAAAATCCACTATATAATCCAGCCGTTCTGTCTTTTTTACTTTGTTGTTCTTGTCAAACAAAACCCTAAAATACGGGGCCTTCGGGTCATATTGGAACTCCACTAAGGGAGAGTATTTTTCCAGCACCTCGGGGATACGCTCTGCAAAAAGCCTGGCCTGGGGCACCAGGGTAAGTGTCACCGTATCGCCCCTTTCCCGGATCTCATTAAAGTAGGCCCTGTGGGCCTCGTACTTGAGCCGGGAGACCATAAGCAGATTCATCACAGACTTGGGAGGATCCCCGAATCTGTCGATGAGCTCATCCGTCATCTCGTCCTTTTCCTCCTCAGTCTCGATCCCGGAAATACGCTTGTAGATATCCAGCTTCACCTCTTCACCGGTGATATATCCCTCGGGTATAAAAGCGTCTATATCCATATCCACCGTGGTGACAAAGGTCTCCTCGCTTGTGTCACCCTTTTCCCTGGATACAGCCTCAGACAAAAGCTTGCAGTACAGGTCGTACCCCACAGCATCCATATGCCCGTGCTGCTCCTCACCCAAAAGGTTCCCGGCGCCACGTATTTCCAAATCACGCATGGCGATCTTGAAGCCGCTGCCTAAGTCCGTGAATTCCCTTATGGCGGAAAGCCGCTTTTCAGCCACCTCCTTAAGCACCTTATCCCTTTTATACATCAAAAAGGCATAGGCGCTCCTGTTGCTTCGGCCCACCCTGCCCCTAAGCTGATAGAGCTGGGATAAGCCAAATCTGTCGGCATCATGGATGATGATGGTATTGACATTGGAGATATCCAGGCCTATCTCGATAATGGTAGTGGTGACTAAAACATCTATCTCTCTGTTAAGGAAATCGTTCATTATATCCTCAAGCCTGCTTTCGGACATCCGTCCGTGAGCATAAGCCACTTGGGCATCCGGCACCAGCTTTTGTATTCTTGACGCCATGTCGGCTATGGAGCGGATGGAGTTGATGACATAATACACCTGACCATCACGGGCAAGCTCACGCTCTATGGCCTCCCTTACCATCTCCTCATTCTGCTCAAAGACAAAGGTCTGGATAGGCATCCTGTCCTGCGGCGCCTCATCCAGGATACTCATATCCCTGATGCCGATAAGGCTCATATGGAGGGTCCTGGGTATGGGAGTGGCTGAAAGGGAAAGTACATCCACAGTTTTTTTAAGCTGCTTGATCTTTTCCTTGTGGGTCACACCAAAGCGCTGCTCCTCATCAATGATAAGAAGTCCCAGGTCTTTGTAACCCACATCCTTGGAGAGCACCCGATGAGTCCCGATGACCACGTCCACCTCGCCCTTTTTAAGCCTCTTTACGGTCTCGTTGTTCTCCTTTGCCGTCCGAAAGCGCGACAGCATCTCCACCTCCACAGGATAATCCTTCATCCTCTGGGAAAAAGTGGCATAGTGCTGCTGGGCCAAAATGGTGGTGGGACACAGATACACCACCTGCTTACCTTCCTGCACGGCCTTGAAGGCTGCCCGAAGGGCGATCTCCGTCTTGCCGTAGCCCACATCCCCACAGATGAGCCGATCCATGATCTTGTCAGATTCCATGTCATGCTTCACATCCTCGATGGCCGCATTCTGACCCTCGGTCTCCTCGTATGGAAAGGCCTCCTCAAACTCCCGCTGCCATACGGTATCCTTCCCATATACATAGCCCTTGGCCTGCTGCCGCAATGCATACAGATCCACCAGCTCCTTTGCCACTATGCCCACGGCAGACTTGACCTTTGACTTGGTATTGGTCCACTCTGCACTTCCAAGTGAGGAAAGCTTTGGCTTCCTGCCTCCCACTGTGCCATATTTGGACAGCACGTCTAAGGCCGTAGCCGGTATGTAGAGATTCTCCCCCTTGGCATACTGGATCTTCAGATAGTCCTTTCTGGTACCGACTATCTCCCTCTCCTCGATGCCCTGATAGATACCCAGACCGTAGTTTTCATGCACCACGTAGTCTCCCACCGAAAGGTCGCGGAAGGCCGTGATCGCCGACTCTCCGTGGTAGCGCTTCTTTCTCTTTTTCTTCTTTGCTCCAAAGATATCCGCCTCTGATATGGCTACAAAGCTGCTGTCCGGCAGCACAAAGCCGTGACGTATGGGCGCTGCGGTCACCATCACGGTACCGGGCTTTAGACTGTCCTCATATCCTTCGGAATAAAAGGCCTCCACCCCCTCGTCCCGGAGGTTGTCAGCAAGCCTCTCACCCCGGCTTTTGGAGGAGGATAAGAGCATGATCCTGTATTTTTGTCTGTGATATACCGACAGCTCCTTGATAAGAAGCTTGATATTGTTCTGGTATGCCGTAACCGGAGAGCTGTGCAGGTAAAAATGGGCTGTGGGCTTGATGGCCCCCTTCATGGAATCTATACCGGACATAAGCACCGCAGGATGAGAGGCGATACGTGATGCTACCTCCTCTTTTGACAAAAGCATCCCCGCACAAAGAGGCAGCGCATCACCCCTCTCGAGCCTTTTTATCATGCTCTCCTTAAACTCTTCAAAAAGCACCTGTCCCCTGTCGGATAATCTGCCCGGCTCGTCTATGATAATGAGCGTATCCTCCGGCAGCTCGTCCAAAAGTGAATATGTCTCACTGCAAAAATAGGGCAACAGGCTCTGTGCCTTCTGGTAAAAAAGCTCCGTTCCCACGGAATCCTCCAGCTCGGATACCATGGTCTTTAGCCTGAAGGCCTCCTCGGTCTTCATCTCGACCCGGTATTTTTCGTAGAGGGGATCCGCGTCCTTATGTACCCGCTCAAGCCCCTTTTGTATCTCATCATCCGACAGCATCAGCTCGCCTGCCGGATACACCCGTGTCTCTTCAAGATTCTCTATGGACTTTTGGGATATGGCATCAAAGCTCCTGATGGAATCGATCTCATCCCCCCAGAACTCTACTCTGACGGGATACTGCTCCGTCATGGAAAAAATATCCAGGATGCCGCCCCTTAGGGCAAATTCACCAGGTCCTTCAACGGTCTCCACACTCTCATAGCCCATCTTAATAAGCTGCTTTACGATGATCTTTGGCGCGGCCTCAGTCCCGTTTTTCAGATGTATCGTATTCTCCAAAAAATCCCGGGCGCTGGGAAACCTGTTGTGCAGGGCATCCACTGAGGTAAAAACCGTAAGGTGCTGTTTGTCCGTGAGGCCGCGGATGGCCTCAAGCCTCTCCCGGTCGATGGCATTGCCCCTGATATCCGACTGGTAGAAAAGCAGGTCCTTTGCAGGAAAAAAGCAGGCGTCCTCGTCAAAAAAGAGGTACTCCTGCATCAGCTCCCTGGCAGCATCCTCGGTGGATGCCACATACACCGTATAATCAAAGCTGTTACTTAAGGCATGCAAAAGAGAGGACCTTGCACCGTCCACACATCCAGTAAGTCCGTATATCTTTTTCTTTTCGGCAAGTCCCCTGACCAGCGTCCCTATCTCGTCTAATGATAAAAAAGGCTCAGTAAAAGCTTTCATGTTATTTCTTTCCGTTATATCTGTTCATGGCGGAATCGATATCCCCGTTTACCATAAGCCTGACTGCCTCCGGCACGTCGCTTAATGCCTCGGCCACCTTTTTTTTATCCTCACCACGTAGATGTCCCAAAACGTGGCCTATCATGTCCACCCCCACAGGCAGCTTTCCCACACCTATCCTCACGCGGGGAAATCCCTCTGTGCCCAGATGGGCGATAAGGCTTTTTAATCCGTTATGTCCTCCTGCGGAGCCGTTCCTTTTGATCCTAAGACCCCCGGTATCCTGCATCACGTCATCCACCAGCACTATCACATTCTCCGGCGGCACCTTGTAATATGATGCCAGCGGCCCTACAGCCTCGCCGCTATTATTCATATAGGTCATAGGCTTTACCAAAAGCACCTTTTGACCATCTATGGTACCGGTGCCCGTTATGGCACTATGCTCCTTCTTTTTTATCCTGATATTGTAGGTCTTTGCCACCTTATCAAGGGCGTCAAAGCCGGCATTGTGCCGGGTGCCCCTGTAGCGGAGGCCGGGATTGCCCAGTCCTGCTATTATGTACATATACACCTCATCCAAAAACCGCCGGCACATCGGTATAATGATATCCGGCAGTTGGTCAAAATCCGCCGCACCGGGCTTTCTGTTACATGAAAAAACCCCGGGCTCCCATGACGGAAGCCCGGGCGCGCTAAGGAAGCGCTATGCGAGGTTGAGACTATCCTGATTATTCTTCGACCGCAGTCTCTATCTCATTATGATACTTATCAAGTATCAATCTCTGCATCTCTTCCCTTGTAGTAGACTTTATGGGATGTGCAATATCCTTGTACTCACCATCGGTAGTCTTTCGGCTGGGCATAGCAATGAACATACCCTTGTCGCCATCGATGATCTTGATATCATGTACTACGAACTCATCATCAATAGTAATGGATGCTACTGCCTTAAGCTTGCCTTCACGCTCTGTTTTTCTGATTCTGATGTCTGTAATTTGCATAACATATTTCCTCCCGATTAAACTAACGCAAATTATACAAAACCCTATTGCAATTTGCAAGAAAAATTTAAAAAACTTTAAACCCCGAATCTGTTGTTTCTTTCAGAGATAACCTTGATCTCGCCTTCCCCTATATAGTTGGTGTCGGCAAGCAGTGTCTCGTTGCTCTCCACAATGCAATTCTCCACTCTGACATTGTCGCCAATATATGCTCCGTTCAAAATGATAGAGTTTTTGATCACACTGTTATTACCAACAAATACCTTCTTGAAAAGCACCGAATTCTCGATACTGGAATTAATGATGCAGCCGGATCCGATCAGTGAATTCTTGACATCACTGCCCACATTGTACTTTGCGGGAGGAAGATCATACGCCTTGGAGTAGATCTTGGGCTCATCCTTGAAGAAAAACTTCCTGACCTCGGGCTTCAAAAAGTCCATATTGGTCTGGTAGTAGGCCTCCACCGTGGATATATTGCTCCAGTAGGTATCCAGCATGTAGCCGTACATCTTTTTCATGCCCTTGTACCTGATCAAAACATCGGTAACAAAGTTGTATCTGCCCTCGTCATTACACTGCTCCAAAAGCTCAATGAGCTTGCGGCGGCGGATGATGTAAACACCGGTGGAAACCAGGTTGGAGTGGGCCATCATGGGCTTCTCCTCAAACTCAGTGATAACACCCTCGCCGTCCATCTTTACCGTACCGAAGCGGGACAGGTCATCTCCCTCGGGAGCACGGGCGCATACCACGGTAATGTCTGCCTGCTTCTGGATATGGTACTCAAGCACCGGATTAAAATCCATCTTGCATACGATATCACCACTTGCGATGACTACATAGGGCTCATGGCGCTTTTTCAAAAAGTCGATATTCTGCCACATGGAATCCGCTGTGCCGCGGTACCACCAGCTGTTGTCAGCCGTGACCGTGGGAGTGAATAAAAAGAGACCTCCCTGCTTGCGGCCAAAGTTCCACCACTTGGACGAATTCAGATGCTCGTTGAGTGAACGGGCATTGTACTGGGAAAGCACCGCCACTGTCTGGATGCGGGAATTCGTCATATTGGAAAGTGTAAAGTCTATGCTGCGATAGCTGCAGCCCACCGGCATGGCTGAGATAGCACGCTTGTCCGAAAGCTTTCGCATACGGCTGCTGTTGCCGCCGGCTAAAATG
>CAMOFS010000046.1 GCA_946613735.1 uncultured Lachnospiraceae bacterium
TTTAGGTATGGATGAGAATACACCCGTAAGCTTTATCGACCTTACAAAAGAGGGTGATGACAAAGAAGCCCTGCAAAAGAGCCTTATCGATGCCGCACTTTCCGGCGGCAGGGTGGCTGTCCTTTGCAGGGATACAGACAGGCTTTTGACCATTAAAAAAGAACTGGACCTGTTTCCTTCCGTGTATATCTACGGTGGGGATGAGATGCCGGATGAGCTTTTACACGAGGCTTTCGGCATGATGAGCACTCCCGTAAGATTAATGCTTCCCGATGCGGATGAGCGGCTTTTTATCTGGGAGGAGAGGATAAAGCTGGAGGGAGTCACCACTGCGGAGGATGTTTCCATTCCTGCCATTGCGGATACCTATGGCTTTTCCTATTCCAGGATCTGCGAGATCTTGCGGCAGGTCAGGTTGTTTTTGAACACGGAGAACAAAAACGAGATAAACAGGGCCGAGCTTTTATCCATAGTTTTCCGTTACAATGCAGCTAATTTTTCAGGGCTTGCCACCAGAGTACATACCACCTATGTCTGGGATGATATCGAGATGGCCGAGGCCCAGGAAAAGAGACTTTTGGTGGCCTGTGACCGTTTCCGCTACCGTGACCGTATCGATGAGAAGTACGGTGTGGCTAAAAGGAACGCCTACGGCAATGGGGTTTCCGTGCTTATGTACGGCGCTCCCGGTACCGGCAAGACTATGGCGGCGCAGATTGTTGCAAACGAGCTGGGACTTCCCCTTTACCGGGTTGATGTTTCCCAGATCTTTTCAAAGTATATCGGCGAGACGGAAAAGAATCTCGGGCTTATATTTGATGAGGCCACAAAGGCCAATGTGATACTGTTTTTTGACGAGGCGGATGCGCTTTTTGCAAAGCGTACCGATGTGGGGGACAGCAATGACCGCTATGCCAATGCCGAGACGGCATTCCTTCTTCAAAAGATCGAGGCCCACAACGGCATGACCATTTTAGCTACGAACCTTTATCACAATTTTGATTCCGCCTTTGTACGTCGCATCACCTATGTGGTGCACATTGACAGTCCCGACGAGGCCACCAGGCTTCGGCTTTGGAAGCATACACTGCCGGAGACCTGCCGGTTTGCATCGGATGTTGATTTTGATTTCCTGGCTGAAAACTTCGAGCTTTCGGGCAGCAATATAAAATCCATCCTGCAGACTGCCGCCTACATGGCGGGTGCCAGGGATTTCTCGGATAAAAAGGGCGGTGCTGCCATCACCATGGCGGATGTTATCGTATCGCTGCGCTATGAGTTGGAGAAGCTGGGACGCATAATAGACTCTACGGATTTCGGAAACTACGGAGTGTATTTATGAAAGAGCACGTTACCGAAAAAGACGAAAAATGGAAAGAGGGTTTGTCTGCCTCCGAGACAAAGACCATCGAGCAGGAGAAGTCCGTCAATGAAAAGACGGACGATAATTTCCATGCCACGGACGACAAGGAGACAAAGACCGCCGATGATGACTGGGGCTATATTGATGACGGCTTTGACGCGGAGATATCCAGGATCCAAAAGGACGGCGGCGTAGTGGATGACAAACTTAGCGACATTGCCCAGGCTCTTTCAACCTGGAGGGGCGCCCTTTCCAATAACTACGTTTTGGATGACGTGATGGCCAAAAGTCAGGATGTGCCCACGGCCTCGGCCTACGGCGACCTGATCAGGCAGATCGATGAATATGAGCAGGACAACCGTGCCTGGTGCCTTCAGAGCAAATCCACCAAGGCCAGCTTAAAGAAGCTTAAAAACGTGGCCACCCGCCTTAATGAGACCATGATGAAGACCGCTGCGGAGTGCTATTCGGACATTGACGAGGATACTACCTACCGGGAGCTTTCCGAGATCTCCAAGGATCCTGTTGGCTACAAGGCAAAGCAGCAGCTGCGTGCCGAGAACAAGAGGGTATTCGAAAGACTCAATACCTATGATGACGAGATCCGCGGTGAGAAGAATATGGACGGACTGGTCAATCTGTTCATGCCTCAGGGTCAGGGTGGAAAGTGGGGCAGCGAGGAAAAAAGCTTTGCCCAGGATTTCATGAAGGACTATGCCACCAAATCCGAGGAGAAGCGCAGGCCCTATCTGGATATCCTCACTAAAAAGATGTTTGATATTGCCATCTCAATCGAAGCACTTACTCCCGAATACATGGCGGAGAACATGCCCAAGATGGAATACTTCAGGACCCAGCTTTCCTATTTTGAGGATGTGAGGAATGACCCGGTCAATGCGGCATATTTCCACAGATACGCTGAAAAGGAACAGAAAAAGCTGGATATCATCGACAAGATATCCACCAGCTTTACTCCCGGTGATTTTGTTACCAATGTAAAGGATGTAAACACCCGTGAGAAGTGGTACCGTCCTGACAGCAAGGACCAGAAGAGGCTGGATGACCTGATGAAGGAGCATGCCAACAACGACATGATAAATGACTTTATGTATGACACTAAGGTATCCATTACCAGATTAAAAACCAACAAATTATGATTTTGTTGCAATGTTGTTGCAATCGGTTTTGTATAATGTGTATTGTCGAAGGTAGTGTAGAGTTAACAGGTTTTATCAGTGTATGTTAATGGGGTTTTGTGGTTGTTAAAAAACAACAAATAGTATAAAATATGAAAGTAGTTATAAATTTCAGGGACAAGTTCATAAGAAGGGAATTGGTCAGACTCATTTCCGAGCGGTATCCCAACAGCCAGGCGGAGGTTTTTAATGATCCTCTGATGGCGGCCAGATCGGTATACGTGGATCCGGTTGATGTTGTGATAATCGGGCTTGAGGGTATTAAGCTTATTTCCATGCTTAAAAAGCGTGGCGAAGGTATCCGCGTGGTCATCCTTGCGGAGAATGATTCCCATCGTGATGATGCGTATTCCCTGGGGGCGGACGCTTACATATCTATGCCCGTTAAAAGCGATGAGCTGTATTCGGCCATAGACGGGACCCTGTCTTCTGAATTCTTGTAATAAGGAGGTTTTTTTCACATGAAGCTTAAGGGCAGTCAGAAAATCCTGCTTGCAGTCGCTTGTCTGTGCTATGCAGGGTTTTTATTTTCGTTTGTAAAGTCCTTTTCCTACGGCATTTTAGGCAGCGCCATAGGGATGGGGATTTTCTTTTTGCTTGTGATCTGTCTCGGAGTTCCCGGGGATGAGGAGGAAGAATACATGGATGATGAGGCCTCCGAGGTTCCCGAAAGTGAACGAGTCAATGTCAATTCCCTTATCGACCAGCTGGCTGAGCGCCGCGAGGATCTTGATGATGCCAATGACACCATTGCTTCCCGCGACGAGGAGATCGAAAAGCTGAAGCAGACCATCGAGGACGGCAGGACAGAGCTTGCAGAGGCTAATAACCAAAAGCAGTTTTATATTGAAAAGGTTGCTTCTCTGGAGGCATCCCTTAAGGCTGCAACCAATAAGCTAAATGCCGAGGGAGAGGGCAATTACGAGACTATTTTGCCCGATGCGAAAAACGATCCTCCCAAGGTTATCAATATCGGAGAGGCAGCCGAGAAGGCCGCTGCCGATCTGGAGGAGGATGCGAAAAAAGCAGGTATCTCCATCCGCACAGTTTCTACGGATGCGACTCTCATGGTAAAGGCTTCACCCTCCATGATCGATGTACTCTTTAAAAATATCATCGATAACGCCATCAAGTATATGAGCAAGGAGGGGACGCTGCAGATCACCATATCCAGGATCGAGCAGGAGCTTTTCATTGTAATGAAGGACAATGGTGCCGGACTTTCCGCTTCAGAGACGGAGCATATATTTGAGCTTAACTTCCAGGGTACCAACCGCATCAGCGGTAACGGACTTGGCCTTGCTCAGGCCCGTGCTATCGTTGAATACTACGGCGGCATGATCTATGCACGAAGCAGTGTTGGAAGCGGCATGGGAATCTACATCCATCTGCCTTCTGCACTTTAAAATGTATTTGTCATCCCAAGCGTAGCGAAGGATCTTTAAAGGAGTTTTTACAATGAAAAGATTTATAATATTACTTATATTTGCATTTCTTATTTCCGGTGGCACAGTGGGGATCCTTTTCCAGGAGGGTGTCGGCGGTGTAAAAAAAGATGATGCCGCCACTGAGCAGATTTCAGAGGAGGCTGCCACCACGGAGGAGACGGTTGCCACAGATTCTACTTTGACTGATGCTTCTGTCACGGAGGAGGAGACTGAATCCGATGTGGATCCCGATTTTAAGACCATGGAGCTTCCCGAGGAGGGTGTGGCTTCTGATACTTCTTCAGAGGACGAGATGGCTCAGTTAGAAGCCGAGGCCGAGTCGGAAGCTAAGGCAGAGGCAACTCTTGAAGCCGATGAGGCAGCAAAGGCTGAGGAGGATGAGGCCAAGGAAGCCGAGGAAACTGCAAATAAGGAAGATGAGAAGGCCAAAAAGGAAGAGGAGAAGGCCAAAAAGGAAAAGGAAGCCAAGGGACCTTTTTATGCAGTTGAGTGCTTAGGTTACAATGGCGGTGGCCTTACCCTTCACAAGAACCCTACAGGTGACGGTGATTCCCTGGGTACCATTGCTATCGGGACAAAGGGATATATGATCGGCTCCAGCTCCAGCGGAAAGCAGAGGAGACTGGTGTACATTGACGGAAAAGTGGGATATATTTCCAAAAACTGCACAGAGGTTACCGAGATCGATGCGGATGAATATCCCGACATGCTCCTTTCTATAACGGAAGAGGATATAGGAAGTGAGTTTTCCGTTGAATAGCTTGTTATCCTGAGTGTATTTGTCATCCCAAGCGAAGCGAAGGATCTTAATTATGTATTATAGAATAAAAGAGAACATAGCCCTCAGGTCATGGATGTTTGTCCCGGGGGCTTATTACGTTAAAAATGAATTGCCTGCAATAAGTCTGTCTCCCGAGGAGATGGATATTATGCTTATGTGTGACGGTGAGCACGATATAGAGGATTCTGCACTTTTGCAGGATCTTTTGTCGCGTGGTCTCATCGAGTCCTGTGAGCGGGGACAGCATCCATCTGAGTGGTCTGCTTATAAAAAGTATCCCCACCGTCATTTCCCCAAGATGAATTTCATGATCACGGGAAAGTGCAACTGCAACTGTCTGCACTGTTTCAATGCCGCGGACAACGCACCCCTTATGTCGGAGTGGGATTATGAGGATGCCCTGACCCTTTTAGATCAGGCGGCGGACTGCGGGGTTATGGGATTTACCATCACAGGCGGCGAGCCCATGATCCATCCTCATTTCATGGACATAATCAGAGCCATCTACGAACGGAATATGTTTGTGGAGGAGATCAATACCAACGGCCATGCTATTACTCAGGAAGTTTTGGATGAGCTTCGGTCCTTTGGCTGTGATGCCGAGATAAAGATATCCTATGACGGCATTGATGGCTGGCATAACTGGATCCGCAACAACCAAACAGCCGAAAAAAAGGCCATCGACGCCATCAAGCTTTGTTTGGAAAATGATTTCAGGGTCATGGTACAGACCAATGTTCATCCGAAAAATCTGGATGTGATCCTGCCTACCGTTATGTTTTTAAATGAGCTGGGAGTGGAGAAGCTTCGTCTGATCAGGACTGAGGAAGTTCCCAGATGGGTGAAGTCCGCCGGCAGCGATGGCGTCGTCTCAATAGAGGGGTACTACGAAGAGATGGCTAAGCTTTCCAGGCAGGTGTACGATGCTATTCGCGCCCTTCCCGAAAGGGATCGTCATCTGGAGTATATGATAGTATGGCAGTATCTGAATGTGGATATTAAAAATGGATCCTATAATATGTACCCTGTACGATATGCACATGGTGAGTACAGGGACACTTATCCCGTATGTTCCGGCAACCGTGGTATGATAGCGGTGGCCTCAAACGGTGGCCTGTATCCCTGCATGCAGCTTAAGGGCGTTATGGATTCCAGAAATGACGGTCGGGGGAATCTGCATGAGAAACCCCTTGTGGAATTTTTAAAGGGCAGTGACTATCTGGATACGGTTTGCAGAAATCTGTATCAACTCAGGCAGGACATTGATAAATGCGACCAATGCAAGTTTTTTGAATATTGCTGTGGCGGCTGCAGGGCAATGGCGTATATGTTCTCCGATGAAGTCGGGACCTTTTCTTCCGTTGACCCGTCAAAATGCCGGTTTTTCAACGATGGCTGGTATCAATATGTGGAGCGCACTATGGGGGATATGGTAAACGAAAAGCCCCTTCCGAAGGAGCTGTTTTCCTGAGCGAATTTGTCATCCTGAGCGAATTTGTCATCCTGAGCGCAGCGAAGGATCTTTTAGGTTTTAATTATGATGGAATCATTATACAGAAAAGAAGCAGTGGAAAGTGCCGCATCGGCCCGTGATATCCATGAGCCCTTGCGGGAGGAAAAGCCGGGATTGTCATCCTGGCTTGTCGCTGCTGCTGTTTTTTTGGCAGGATTCTTTGCGTATTTGTTTTTGTTATCCTGATGTATTGTCATCCTGAGCGCAGCGAAGGATCTATGAAATATGACTGAAAAAAGTATTCTAGTACCCAAAAAGCGTGTAGTGGCAAAAACTCCTCTCATAATGCAGCTTGAAAGGCGGGATTGCGGTGCAGCCTGCCTGTCCATGGTGGCTGCCTACTATGATAAATGGGTGCCCCTTGAGCAGACGCGCTTTGACTGCGGGGTCTCGAAAAATGGTGTCAGCGCCGGTGCCATAGTTCGTGCCGCCAGAAGCTACGGCTTTGTGGCCCGGGGCTATTCATTGGAACCGGATAAACTAAAGGAGCAGGGCGGCTATCCCTGCATCATCCACTGGAAGATGAACCACTTTGTGGTACTGTGTGGTTTTTCCAGGGGATATGCTATTATAAATGATCCGGGCAAGGGCAGGGTAAAGCTTCCCTATGCGGATTTCTGCCGTGACTTTACCGGTGTTGTGATCGAGCTTTCACCCTCAGAGGATTTCTCACCTTCGGGCCATAAAAAAAGCATGTTATCCTTTGCCCGAAAAAGGCTTGCCGGACTGGGAACCGTGGTGGTGCTTATGATGGCAGTGCTGGTCATTAACAGCATCTTCGGGTATATAAATCCTCGGATGTCACGTTTTTATCTGGACAGTATCCTTTCCCCGGGCGATATAAAAAATCTGAAAAGCTTCATCATGATCATGGCCCTTTTGGCAGTGGGGCAGACGGCGGTGTCTTTGCTCCAGTCCGTCTATCGTCTGAAATTAGAGGGGCGGCTGGCTCATGAAGGCAATGAGTCTTTTATGAGAAAGCTTTTATCTGTTCCCTATGAGTTTTTTACCCAGCGTATGTCCGGGGATCTTTTGGCGAGGAAGGAAAAAAATGCTTCCATATCACTCTCGTTGGTGGGGCTTTTCGGTCCTCTTCTTATCCAGGCAGTGATGATGGTATTTTTTTTGGTTGTGATGATAAGGGAATCACTTATCCTTACTGCCATCGGGCTCTTTACTGTTGCTTTGAATCTCTTTCTGGCACGCTTTGTTGCGAATAAGAGGCTGGATTATTCACGTATGTTTTTAAATGATACCAGGCGGCTTTATTCCCTGACTGTCATGGGGATCGGCATGATGGAATCCATCTATGCTTCCGGCGCTGAGGAGGGATTCTTTGAGACCTGGAGCGGATATCAGGCCAGAAAGAATTCAGGAAGAGTGAGCTTTTCTAAAATAGATGCCTATCTTAACATGATCCCCCAGTTTTTGTCTGCCGCCTCGGGCTATGTGGTTATGATGATAGCGGTATATCTTACCATGGAGGGACGATTTACCCTTGGTATGATGACAGCATTTTTAGGATATCTGTCGGCCTTTATGAATCCCGCGGAGACACTGATATCCTCAGGCAAGCGCCTTACCGAGATGCGCGCAGACATGGAGCAGGTGGAGGACGTGATGGAGTACCCTGACGACCCCCTCTGTGATTCGGGTCATTCTACCGGTCATTCTGAAATGTCTTCCTGTCATTCTGAGCGCAGCGAAGAATCTTTTTCCACCATGCCGGGCCCCATAACCGCGGCCGGTCTTACCTTCGGCTACGCCCGCTTTGAGCCTCCGGTCCTTACGGACGTTTCGGTTTCCATCCCCTCCGGCGCCTTCATCGCCATAGTGGGTCATTCCGGCTCCGGCAAGACCACGCTGCTTCGACTTTTATCCGGACTGTATCAGCCCTGGAGCGGATCTGTTCTTTTTGACGGGAAACCCATTGATGCTATCGGCCATAGGACCTTTACAAAGCAGGTGGCAGTGGTGGATCAGGATATATATCTTTTCAATGACACCATCAAGAATAACCTTGTAATGTGGAATGATGACATCAGAAAGGAAGATATGATAAGAGCCTGCCGTGATGCAGAAATCTATGATGATATCATATCCCGGCGTGACAGCTTTGATGCTATGCTTTCCGACGGCGGCGCCGACCTTTCCGGAGGACAGCGGGAGAGACTGGAGATCGCCCGGGCCCTTTGCGGCAATCCCTCAGTCATCATTTTGGACGAGGCCACCGCGGCACTGGATTCCGAGACGGAGCGGAGGGTGCTGGATGCCATCCGTCGCCGGGGCATCACCTGCATCATGGTAACCCACCGTATATCCGCCATCCGTGACTGCGACGAGATCCTGGTGATGGACTCCGGACAGATAGTGGA
>CAMOFS010000047.1 GCA_946613735.1 uncultured Lachnospiraceae bacterium
AACATATCTATGGTCTGGCGGTACAGAAAATGCATATACAATCCTACCACCATCACAATAATAGAAAAAGTAAAAAGGACGAAAGCCAGTAAGAAGGTTAGCCCCCAATGATCGATGAGGTAGCCATAAGCTCCGTTCATGGTGGTAACCATGGTCTCCGGCACCATCTCCACCCGCTTGGAGGAGTAGTTTCGGCGGACCATTTTAAGCTCACCCCCGGCATCAGACGCATAAAGGGGGATAGCCAGATAGATGCTCTTTGCCGCACCACCCGGGACCACATCACTACTAAAGAGATCGTATTCCTTCCTCAGCTGGCCATTTATATAGACGAGATTCCTCCAGCAGGGCTTAAAGAAAAGCACCATGTTGTCGGTAACATCATCCGGAAGCGTAGCCACTATCTCGTAGTCTCCCTCCAGCTTTTGCTCCCTCGTATAGTTCCTGCCTGCAGAGAAGGTGTTGCCGTCAGGATCCTTTACCATCCAGGAATCTATGTATGACAGAGGGGCATCCTCCACCACAACGTTTTTATCCATTGCACTGTAAACAAATGTAAATATAAATGCAAAGGCAAAAAACAATAGCAAAAACAGTTTTTCTGCTTTTAATATATTATCTGATAGTTTCACGTATTCCTCTTCCCCCAAATATTGCAAAGCCTCTATATAGCCTCGCGCAATATGATCACAACAGCTTCAAAAGTCCTGTGCAGCCTCTGTATACATCCTGCCAGGTTGCCTCAAAGTCACGGGTGTACCAGGGATCCGACACCTCCCTGACGCTGTCCATGGGAGAAAGCTCATTTCCCGGCTCGTATCCTACATACTGCATCATAAGGGAAAACTTGCCCTCGGGATCATCCTGCCACATACGGCGCATGTAGTAGAGATTCTCACTGTCCATCCCGATCAGCATATCATAGTCGTCATAGTCACTCGCTCGCATCCTGCGGGCAGTATGTCCGTCCCCACTGATGCCGTGCTCTGCAAGCTTTGCCCGGGCAGGGGGATACATGGGATTGCCCAGCTCCTCAGAGCTGGTAGCCGCTGAGGCAATCTCAAATTCACCCTCACGGTGTGCCTTTTTTACCAGGTCCTTCATCACATACTCCGCCATAGCCGACCTGCAGATATTGCCGTGGCAGATGAAAAGTATCTTTGTCACTTTGTTTTCCCTTCACTTATTGCTCTGATCAACCGCATTCTGCCGCGTACCAGGGCTGTCTTATGTTCCTAAACCGAAAAAACCACTGGTACCGTATCAGTCACCTCGCCAAAGAATTTGTCCAACAGTAATAACTACTGCTAAAAAGATCATAAAGATATCCGGTTTCAGGCACCCACGGTTACCTGAAACCGGCCGTATCATGTTAATGCTCTGTTGTATGAAGGTAATACTCGTGCTGTGCCTTTAAGCATTTCTCCAGCTCATCAAACTCGGCGGCTTCCGTAAGCTTGTACTTCTTTTGCTTTCTCGAAGTCGTATACTCCGCCTGGATGTACATATTGTCGCCTCTTCTTGCTCTGTCTAAATATGAGATCACACTATCATAGATCTCGGTCTCATCATCATAGCTGTTTTCAAAATAGCTGCTGTCGTATACCACGATAAGCTCATCATCGTCCTCGTCGTCTCTCATCTGTGTAAACAAAAACTTGCAGTCGGTGTAGTCCACCTTCTTCTCGAGATTCTCAAGCTTGTTAAACATACTTTCAAATTCCACTTTTGTCATAATAAGCCTCCTTCATATACTTTGTATACATTTATGATCTAACACAGCAACAGTAAATGGAGATGATCATCACTCCAGCTTCCTTAGGAAGTTGCCTTCAATCCTCACACCCTCGTTTTCAACAATGAATGCATTGGGATCATGTGCCTTTATGATGCCGTGTAGTCTTCCTGACTCATGCTTGTTTATAAAAATGATAAACATCTTTACAGGTTCTCCTGTAAAGATCCCGTTGGCGTCTATCTCCGTCATACCGCGGTGAAGACGGCTCATGACCTCCACCTCCATATCCCTGGTGTCGGGAATCTTTGTGAGAACCGTAACCTGGGTGCTAATGTTCTGTGCGTGGATCTTGTCTGTAGCTATGGAGCTGAATACGGAATATATCAGGGAATAGATCACCGTAGGTACGTCAAACAAAAAAAGCATGATGCTGTAGAGCACCGCATTGGTGATGAGGCTGACACGGCCCACACTGGTATTGCCGTTTTTATTGATAAGCAGGATGCCAATAAGATCTATTCCTCCGTCACAGGCACCCATAAGGAGGATGACTCCCACTCCTGCTCCACAGATAAGGCCTCCCACCATAGCGTTGCCAATGATGCTCTCCAAAACCGGCGCTGTCGGAGACGGAATGGCCAACAGCAAAAGCGTCACAGTGGTTATGGACACCACTGTCTTGGCTATAAAACGCTTCCTCATACGACGGTAGGCCACTATCATTCCGGGGATGTTAAGAATATAGTAAATGATACCGGTGATATCTATCCCGGAAAAGTTCATGCCCAAAAGAGAAAGTCCATATTTGATAAGCTGGGCAAAGCCCATCACACCACCGGCATAAAGATGCAAAGGTCGCATAAAAACATTAAAGCCAAAGGCATACAGGGCTGACCCTAAGATGATGACGGGAAGCTTAAGTCCCTCATTTTTGTATGCATTGAGTCCCCTGTCCGCACGCCTGAGCCTGGCTTCTTCTTTTTTCACCTGCTCTTCAATGCTTAGATTCAATTCTTCCCTTGACATGGCACAACCTCCGAGTACATTATACTCCTCCATGCCCTACAAGGGTATATAAAGTTGTAAAAAACCTGTCCCTTAGAGCCTTCTTTAAGCTGATAAGGCAGTCACCTGCATCTTCCCTGTCCTGCATTGTCACCTCACAGCCGGAGTACATGATCCGGTCGTATATATCCAAAAAGAAAAGACTCTCCGAAGGCAGCTCTTCCTTAAGACGAAGCCCATATTCAGGAATGGTCTCGTAGTCTGCCTTAGCAAGGCGGTGCCTCTGAAGCTGCTCCATGCACCTATGGCATATAAAAAGCGTCCTTTCCCTCTCATCCATCCTATAGTAACGGGTACGTGATATGATCAGGCTTGTCAAAAATAGTCCAAAGGCTGTGACTGCTGCTATCATGATAAAAAGGCCTATCTGTGATGCTTTGGGCGCATATTGTATACCTTCAGGCGCCGCATTATTCTCCCCCGATACTACCACATCATTCTCTACACTATGGTGATCTGTCTCTTCTCTTTGTCCCGTGGGTATCTCCCACCCGGCAGAGCTTCTCATCCCGGGAGTAGGCTCAAAGGCTATCCATCCCACTCCGTCTATATAAGCCTCCGGCCAGGCATGTGCCATTACCGAACTTACCCTGGCCGTCCTTTTTATACCCATGGGCACGCAAAAGCCCTGGACGTACCTGGCAGGTATCCCGTATGCCCGGGCCAGCAGTACAAAGGACGTGGCGAAGTAGCTGCAGTATCCCTCTTTTTTCTCAAGCAAAAAATAGTCAAGGAACTCACTGCCGCAAGACAACTCCTGTGGAAGCTCTCCCGGGCTGTCGCTGTATGCGTATTCACTGAGCATGGCTTCTATGCTTTTTAGCTTGTCTATATCTGTCCCGGCTTTTTTAAGATACCCATCCAGATAGTCTGTAAGCTCCGGTGACAGTTCAACGGATGTGGCATATTTATCATATACCCTCCTGCGGTAATCCAGATAATCCGTATATGATATCCTTATATCGCCTGCGCGTTTACGTGCCTTTTCCCATGCGTCCTCACTTATCCCTGAATGATTCTCAAGAAGGTATAAAAACTCATCCGAGTCCCTGTTAAGCCTGTAGTATACTGCGGTAAAGGGCTTCCTGCTCCGGGCTTTGTCCAAAAAGGCGTAATCTCCCCCCTTTGTCAGGACAACATCACTGTCAAACTCCTGTCCCGGAACACTTTTCGGCGGCAAAAACATGGCTGTGGTATGGACTCCTCTATACTCCACCCTGACAGACACCCTTTTTACCAGATCCGGCAGATCATCCTCACCCACAGATCCTATTACAGCAGCCAGGCTTTCCACTGTATCCAGGCTCCTGTCATCAAATTCAATGTCATCGGTCTTTGTCCATTCCCTTCCATCAAAGCTGTCAAAGGTCCTGCCGGAAAGGTAGAGCTTTTCATCACTTTCCTCATGACTCGAGATCTCCATGGCGGTATACTCCAGACCTCTTAGATTACCCCCAAAGGCTCCCCTGTCCGAAAAGCCGATATATGGTGTGCCTGTATCCCACAGATCCCCGGCTGACAGCCTTTCACATAGATACGCATAGGTATCTTTGGCTCCGTCCCAAAGGCGCGTCACAAAGGCCCAGTCATAGGGCTCATCCGGTATCTTAACCACACCCGCCAGTAAAAAGAATATCAGAATAAAGGGCGACACCGACACCGTAAGACGCTTAGGATCATAGTCTCCCTCCTTTTTTTGCAGCCTCTCCCTCGTATCCACCAGAGTGATAAGGGCATAAAGCAGTGTCATACAGACGCAGAGCCTGTATCCCTCTCTGCCACAGAAAAGCTCGATCAAAAGAGCCGCGCAGCCTGCTGCCGCAAGACCTATGCGGATCCTGATGTAGTGCTCCAAAAAAACTGTTACAAAAAAGCATGCCACTCCGGTAAAAAGCGCTGCCAACAGCCAGGTATGTTCCTGTAAAAATGAAAGCTTTTCCCCCACAGGGCGGGTCAGGATCACAGAAAATAAAGCTGCAGCCAAAACCCCCGAAAGCATAAGCCTCCTGTCTGCCTTAAGATGTCTGAAAAGGGCCGCGATCACAGAAAAGATCACTGCCGCCCCCGAAAGCAAAAGACCGCCTTCCTCGTGTCCCATACCAAGTATAGGATACAGACGGTAAGAGACCATTACGGAAAGTGGAATGGTAAATAAAATGTCATACAAAAACATCATCATCCCAAAGCCTCCTTCATATCCTTATGGCAGCTTACAGGAATGACAGTCACATCCCTCCCCGGATCCAAAGTTATATCTCCTGTTTCTTCACCCACAGTGTAGATCTTAACAGTCACGTTATCCACATTTATCATATCCACAAGTCCGAGCACATCCTGTGTCAGGCTTTGCACAATAAATATCAGCATATGGCAGGATGATGCCGCTCTCATATCATAAAGCCGCATCAGCAATGCTTCCATACTGCTTTCCTGCCTGAAGTGATAGCGCACCATATCACCGTAAAGCTCATCAAAATCTCTCACATTCCTCACGGATACCTGCTTTACGTCCTCATTAAAAAGCATCACATCATGGGGCATGAAGCTTTTGGAATAAAAGGAGGATAAAAGGAGCAAAAGCTCCACCATCCTGTTTTCCACAGGCAGGTACCTCTCCATGTCTTCATCATATCTTTTGGGATCCATGACGATCATGATATCGCTCTTTTCCTCAGAGGTCTTCTCCCTTACCATGAGCTTTTGCATGGCGGCAGTGGCCTTCCAGCTGATAAATCTTATATCATCACCCTCGCTGTACTCCCTCACCATAATCGACGGATCGACTCTCCTTGTCATATTCTCATGACGAGAGGCTTCATCTTTTTCGTCGCCGGGAAGCCTGTCGACATCGATCACTGCCGGCTCCACTATCACCGATAACGGTTCACTAATCCTCCAAACCACCGTAAAAAGGCCAAAGAAATCCTCCACCGAGATACTCTTTATCCCCACCTTGTATTCTCCCCTGTATCTGCACACCAGCCGGGTGGTTTTTTTGATCACGCTTTTGGGCGGAAGCTCATACACTGCATCCGGTTCTATCCCGTCCACAGTGGAAAAAGATGAATAAAAAACGATCCTTAAAGATGAAAAAGAAAAAGGCGTGTCATTTTGAAGAGTGATATAAAAGTCTCCGGGACTGCCCACCACCATATTGCGACCGTCAGTCTCCTGATGGAAGCGGATAAAGACTATAACAAAAAGAATATATAAAAGAGATATCACCGGCACGGCTATGACCATCCAGAAAAAGATATAAGTCACCGGGCCTCCGAAGCATGATATGCCCACCAGAGACAGTATAAATGCACACAGTAATACAGCAAGTCTCCCCCTGTTCATGGCTACTCCACAGGGATCTTTACCCCAAGCATCAGGGCATATAAAAGGTCAGCCGCAGATTTCTTTTGAAGCTTCATATCGGCGGAAAGCACAAGCCTGTGTGCCAGCACCTTTACTGCCAGCTGCTTTACATCGTCGGGGATGCAATAGTCCCTGTCACACAGGTACGCCCTGGCCCTGGCGGCCTGCATCAGATGGAGTACCGCCCTGGGACTCGCCCCCAGGACAAACGCACTGTCGCTGCGGGTAGCATCCCCAATCTCATGAATATACGAAAGTACCGCATCGCTTACGTGAACTTTATTCACTTCGTGCAAAAGCTCCTCTACATCCCCTAAGGAAAGCACCGCGTCCACCTGCACATCCTCCCCGCCTTCCATATGAGAACGGATCATGCGAAGCTCCTCCTCAGGGTTGGGATAGCCTATGGACAGACGCATCATAAATCGGTCGGTCTGAGCCTCAGGAAGCGGGTAGGTCCCTGTGTAGCCTGCGGGATTCTGGGTAGCTATCCCCATAAATGGACGAGGCAGTGGTATCCCCCTGCCATCCACAGTGACGCGGGACTCCGCCATGGCCTCCAATAGTGCCGCCTGGGTCTTTGGAGATGTGCGGTTCAGCTCATCCGCCAAAACGATATTTTTCATGATGGCTCCGGGCTTGAGATCAAATTCCCCGGTTTTCATATTGTATACTGAAAGCCCTGTCACATCATAGGGCTGTGTATCCGGTGTAAACTGTATCCGTCCAAACTCAAGTCCCAGCGAGCCTGCAAAGGTCCTTGCCAGGGTGGTCTTGCCAACACCGGGCACATCTTCCAAAAGCACATGGCCTCCCGCAAGAAAACAGCATAAAACACTCTCAACGACATCCTGCTTCCCTACAAAATGCCTGTTAGTATTTTCCCTAAGTCTGTCAAGCTTCTCTTTTTGCTCCCCCATGAATTTTTTCTCCCCTAAATCTTTTTTGCCACATTTATTATCGTCATAAGCTTTTTGATATGAGTCTCCCAGCCAAAGCCCTTTTCCCATACTCCATGGCCGGCCCGGGCGATCGATATCAGCTCATCCGTCTCCATGGAGGTCAAAAGCCTTATGGCCTCCTTAACGGAACGTCTGTTGCGACCGTAATAAAATATATTTTTTGTATCCTCAAGCCTGTCATCATATTCATCCGACATGTCAGTGATGCACAGGCAGTGATTGGCCAGGGCAGATGAGACCCGATCGTGCATTCCGCAGTTGAAAAATGGGTCGATATCCAGGACACATTTTGCATTTACCATGATCTCAAAGGACAGTTCCATGGAAACCGAGGGCACGATCCTGACATTTCGAAGATCCTTAAGCGGTGTATCCTTCCATCCCTCGCCCATTATCGTCAGTGGATATCCGCAGGTGGCAGCCTTTTTTAATGTGTAAAGCCGGTATTCATTCCGCTTCATCTGATCCACCACATAGAGTCTGTTCAAAAGCTCAGCCTCATCACGGGCTTCGTATTCCCCTACGATCAGCTCTTCCTTGGTGCGTCCGTCCACAGCCGAGATGTCTGAAAGCAATACGTCCAGGGTCTCTTCTATGGGGCCTTTTTTCGGATCCCAGGCATCGTAGAGATCTCTCATTAGCTGATAGGTACCATCTCCATGGTCATTCCTTACCCCAAAGGCTCTATCATCCAGCACCTCTGTGGGAATATAGGTCCCTGAAAAAAGAAATGTATGGATGCGATTCTCAAAGGGGATGTCTATAAGGGCAGGAGTGCCTCCCATGGGCAGACAGGTAACCGTCTTAAGATGTGGATAGTGTTTTTTCATGTAGCTGCAGTGGCTTCGGTCCACACCGATGGCATGGTAGCGCGTAAGCACCGGCTTGAGTCCCCCATGGTGATACAGGGGATGATCCACTATGTAATTAAAAAAGGGCGCATCTATGGTGTCTAAAAGATAACGTCCCTCATCATCTATCAGTCTGGGAAGCCTTGAGTTGATATCGATCACCGCATCAAAGCCTCCGCCCACAAACTCCTCGAGACAGGAAAAATCGTCATCTCCTATCTCAAGTCTGATAACCTCTGCTCCACAGGCCTCCAGCCCTTCCTGGATACGGTCCAAAAAGAAGGTACCCGAAAAATAGCACAGCTCTCTTGTGTGTGGGATCAAAACTCTCATCAGTAGGATATCACCTCATAACCATCATCGGTAACCAGCACCTGGTACTCCCACTGGGCCGAAGGCATGCCGTCCATGGTGTATACCTCCCATCCGTTTTCCTTGTCGGTAAAGATCTGGGCGGTGCCCATATTGACCATGGGCTCAATGGTAAAGATCATGCCGGGTACCATGACCATATCCTCGCCCCTGTTTGAGCAATAGCTGACCCATGGCTCCTCGTGGAACTCAAGCCCCACTCCGTGTCCGCCGATCTCCCGCACAACGGAATATCCGTTTTTCTCTGCGTGGGTATGTACCGCCTCTGCCATGTCGCCCAAAAAG
>CAMOFS010000048.1 GCA_946613735.1 uncultured Lachnospiraceae bacterium
TTTTCGGCGTTTTCGCTGTAGGATTCTATGTAACCGTTTTTCTCCATCCTAGTGAAGGCGGAGTAGAGTGTGGTCTCCTTGATCACATATTTATCCTCGGACAGGGCGCGGATACGCTTGCTGATCTCATAGCCGTAGGATGGGGCGCTAAGCAGCAGATACAGGATCATCGTGTCGTTGTATCCGCGGATCACATCGCTGGATATTCCTGCCATACTGTCACTTCCTTTCTATTGTGTTTTCATTTCTATTCTCCTATTTACTTTGCCTGTCGTTATAACGATTGTCGTATTACGTCTGGCGTACTATGTCTGACGTAGTAAAGATACCACGACTGTCGAAGTATGTCAAGAGGGAATTGTAAATTTTTTTCGCTTGACAGTAATAAACCCATATAGTAAAATACTTATCGGCTCTTTGATGAGCACAAGCTGACATGGCACAGGCGGTAGCGCACCTCATTGGTAGTGAGGAGGTCACCGGTTCGAATCCGGTTGTCAGCTTTTTTTGTACCCATATATACATATCTGAAAGGAGAAGCGATATGGGATTTACGCTTACAACAGAAAACATAGCCACGCTTCTGATCGACGGTTCCGCTATATTCTTACTTGCGGGGGTGTATATCGTGACCTATATCATGCGCATGCGGGGACGTCAGGATGACAGGCTGTTTTCTCTCATGCTGGGCTTGAACATGATCTTAGCCCTGGCTGATATAGTGACTTACCTTTCGGATGAAAAGGACTTCCCGGGCGCAAGATACTTCAACATGGGTGGCGTATCGGTATTCTATATCGTGATGGTGCTTCTAATAATGGTTTTTCTCCACTACAGCCTGGTCAGGTTCAGAGGGATGACAAAAGATGTCAGTCCCGGGCTTAGGCTCCTCTTTCTGCCAGGTCTTATTACGGAGTTTGTTCTTATCATCAATTTCTTTACCGGACTGGTATTTTCCGTGGATAAGTCCAACATCTACCACTATGGAGTTCTGTTTGTCCCCATGTTACTTGTGATGGGCTTTTATGCGTTTGTCAGTTTCTATGTCATTCAAAAATACCACAAGGCAGGTGACGGCCGTTCACTGATCCCCGTATGGATATATTTCGTCCCCCTTACCGTAGGTATGCTGCCCTTTGCTGTAGGAGGCATATCAATTACCAGTATAGGTATTGCCATGAGTATAGTTTTCACCCATTGCGGAAGCGCGTCTGAGATGGTCAATTCCGATTTCGAGGAGGTGAAAGGCTGATGAATGCTCTGCACGTTGCGATATATGCCAATGTAGTGGCGATAATGCTTATACTAGGTATTCTTGTTTTGGCACGACAGCTTAATATCAGGGATCCGCTTGAAAAAAAGATCTTTTTGTCTTTGCTTGTCATTAATCTGTGTATGTCGGTGGGTTATATTATAGGTGTGTTCAGGGATCTTAGGGTCATCCATTGCACCCCGTTTTCGGCTCTCATAATAGAGACTGTTTTGGAGATCATCATCAATCTGTTTTTATTCCAATGGCTCATCTACGTAGACTATAGGATATACCACTCTATAGGACATATCAGGCGTAATGCCATAGTCCTGGTTATCCCTGTGGCTGTTATCTTCTGTCTTGATATCGTCAATCTTTTTACCGGGGTAATGCTTAGGTTTGACGAGAATCTGGTGCTGACGGAGATGCCGCTTTATCTTTTGGCCGATCTTGTGAGAACGGGATATGGCATTTGGTCCCTTATCTTACTTGCATACTGTAAGAAACACGATGACAGAATGAAGTTCTTTTCAGTGCTCCCGTTTTTGGTACCGATGGTCTTTTACGGCGGCCTTTACTATTTTACCGATTTTGCCACCACATCACTTGGTATGGCTTTAGGCCTCACCCTGATATATGTTCAGATGATCAATGAACAGTGCTATCAGGATGGTGAGACCGGCTTTTTCAACAGGCTGTACCTGGAACATATGAAAAAGGCGATATCGGACGAAGAATACGATCTTAAAAGTGTTATTTCCTTTAGGGTATCCTGGGATGAGATGAAAAAGCCGGCGATGATCATAGAAAAGCAGCTGCCTCAGGACTGCTATCCCATAAGATACAGCAAGGATACGGTGCTGACCCTGGCAAGGGCCGACAAAAGGGGACCGCTCAATCTCCTCGCTGAGGATGTGGAGATGGCATTGGGAGAGGCCGGTATCCCTGTAGAGGTGGATATGTCGCTGAAGAAGAAAAACGAAACCGGTCTGGAGTTTTTAGACAGGTTTATAAAAAGCAGCCTTGCCGTCGGTGGCGGTGATGACCGCAAAACGGCTGATGAAGAGTAAATTGAGGATTCTTTGATGGAAGTAGTACATATTACCGAATCAAATGCAGATGATTTTTCTGCTTATATAGATGAGGATATGCTCGATAATCTGGACCGCACTTTTTTTAGAGCCATTGGAGCCTTGGATGATGATGGTTCACCTGTTGGGGCTATGGTCTTTGAACTGAAGAACAGTGAGAGTGAGGATGACACCAAGAGCCGTATCCGTGCCATGAAGGTGGAAAATGATGATGTCAGGGATATCATCATGTCGGAATATAAGTCCATGGTCAATGAGGAAGAGGTGGTAGAGAGCTTCTATGAGATGCCTGATGAAGTGGCCTCCCATAGGCTTGAAGGCAGTGGTTTTTCCCTTGAGGTTTCGGAGGGACTTGATCTGGTGGTGTCTATGGAGGATGTAAAAAAGGTGGCGGATTCTATCAGGTTAAGCAAGTTTCCGCCTTATATTACCAGCCTGTCTGGAGTCACTGTTATGCAGTATCGCAGCTTTATCAAGAACTGTCTTTTCAAGGGCAGGTACGGACTTTTGGAGGATCTGGCTTATCTTCCGAAAAACTGGTTTGAGCAGGAGATATCGGCGTGTGCTCTGACGGATGAGGATGTCTGTGGTATGCTCCTTTTGAAAAAGGCGCCATCCGGTATGCTCTTTGCTCTTTTGTATACGGCCTTCGGCCCGGATTACCAGAAAAACCTGGGGCTTATGATGGCGTATGCGGCAAAAAAGGTCGTGGAACTGTATCCCGAGGATACCCGGCTGGTGATCCGCCGCCACAACGAGATGGTAAAAAAGCTTACCGACAGATTCTTTTCAAACTGCAGGGGCGAGCAGGTGTATAACGGTAAGAGGGAAGAGGTATAGTTTTTTAATGACACCTCACCGGAATGATCCGGTGGGGTGTATTTTTTTGTAAAAAAACAGGTATAGTACCCCTGGGGGTACTATGAAAAAGAAGATATAAGAGGTAGAATGATAAACGGTAAATGATCAATCAAAAAAGAGAGGTAAAAAGATGTTACTACTATCTATCATACCAAGCATTATACTGTTTTCCATCGTATGGAAGAATGACACTGTGGAAAAGGAGCCTCCCGCACTTTTATGGAAGCTTTTCTTCTGCGGTGCTCTCACCATCATTACCGCAGTGGCTATTGGCCTTTTCGGGGAGGGGTTCCTTTCAGAGGCTGTCCCTGATCAGACTTCCATGCTCTACCTTTTCATTGATAATTTCATCCTTACGGCCCTGGTAGAGGAGGGCGGTAAGTATTTCGTTCTTAAAAAGGTAACATGGAAGAATAAGGAATTTAACTACACCTTTGACGCCGTGGTATATTCGGTAGTGGTATCCTTAGGCTTTGCCACCTTTGAAAATATCTTGTATGTATTCCAAAACGGAATAGGTACTGCCATCACCAGGGCGATATTCTCAGTACCCGGACATGTGATCGATGCTATATTCATGGGTTATTTCTACGGCCTTGCCAGACGAGCGCATGGAGCCGGTGAAGAGGGCGCTGCAAAGAGATATCTTTTTGAAGCACTTCTTATTCCCGTGATAATGCACGGCTTTTACGACTTCTGCCTAAGCACTGAGGACGGTATGTTCATCCTGCTGTTTTTGGTATATGAAGTAGTGATCACCGTGGTCGCTGTTAAGAAGCTTAAGAGCCTTTCAAAAAATGACGCGATAATCCCCGGAATGGAAGAAACGGTAGTGCAGGCTGAGAATACAGCAGTACAGCCGGAAAATGCGACAGCACAGATGGAATCGGTGGATGATGTTCAGTCTGAAGAAGGAGGGAATAAGGAATGACCCTGACTGGAATAGGAGAAAAGAATATAAGCGCCTTTGCGCCTTTGATGAGTGGTTTTTCACTTGATGATGTAAGTATCGCGGTGGGAGCCATCCATGATGATAAGGCGGTGGGAGTTGTGCTTTTGGATGCGGTGGATGAAGCTCTGATGCTGGACTACATATACGTAGTCCCGGAGTATCGTAGAAAAGGGATAGCCACGGACATGCTCTGGGGAGTGATCTACGAGATAAGCTCAGCTGAGCCGGCAGCCTTACATGTGAATTATCCGGAGTCCTCTGAGGCTTTGCATGGATTCTTTTTATCCATGGGCTTCAAGCTTTACCGGGACGGCAGATCATATCGCATACCCGCAGCGGACATCCTGGATACACCCGCATTTAAAAAGGTCACCTCTGCAAAGGTAAAGCACCGGATCTCAAGACTTTCAGACATGACCAACAAGGAAGAAAATGACATTAAAAAAGCTTTTGAGGCGGCAAGACTCAAATCCAATGTCATTGATAACAGGTCTCTTTCCGATGAGCTTTCTCTTGTGGCTTTTGACGGCGAGACGGATGAGCCTGAGGCTCTGGTGCTGTGTGAAGAGGGAGATAAGATAGTATCGATAGTTTTCCTGGTGTCCTTTAAGCACGACATGGTGGCACTGGCGGATATCATCCACGCGCTTAAGGATGCCATTTTGGAGAAAAAGGGTGATGACTGTGACATCCTGTTTGTCACCATGGATGAAAAGATGGAAGCCTTTGCCAAAACCCTGGTGGGTGAAGAGGATGATTTTGTAAGTACCGGTCCGGTAATAAGCGGCATATTGATGTTGTCATAGGAGGGAGAAGATGAGTTACGGAAGAGAAGCACTGAAGGATGAAAAAAAGCTGGAGCTCAAGCAGAGCCTTGATTACACAAAGAATCAATATGACATCTATAATTTTGGGACCGCGGAATGGGGGCAGTATTCCGTTCCCAGGGAGGAATACTACCGGCGAGCTGAGATAAGGACGGAAGAAGTTCTCAAACAGGCGTACAAAAGGGAGAGCCTGTCTGAAAGACTTGAGGCATCCACTATGTCACTGGAAAGATCATCCTGGCTTACGAGTGAGGAGATACCACTGCAGGCTGAAATCGACAAGCAGATGGATGATGCCACAAAGGCCATGGAGCTTAAGACCTTAAGCAAGTCTCAGAAGACCAAGCGTGGCGAGAAGTTCAATGAGAAGGCTAAAAGACAGGCAGGTATGATGAGACAGCTTAGGGCATACAATATGGGCTGGCAACATTCCCTGGCCGCGGCGCTCAGAGCCGGCATAAAGGATGAGGGCGATAATATGGAAGATCCGAAAAGTCTCTATGAGGATACCGCTCATCTTGACGAAACAGGTACCATGCTTACGGATATAGCTAACTACGCGGTATGGAAGAATTATGCCCAGAAGAGGGGTGACAGGCTGGGTGGCAAGGACTTTTTGGATAAGCAGGCTTCTGTTACATATAAGGATATTGTGGAGCTCGCCAATGAAAATACGTACAAAAAACAGTGTGTAAAGATGATAGACGACTTTAAAGATCTTGATCTGGATGATTTTAACTATAAGTCAGATGAGGAATTCATGAAGGATTTTTCCGGAAAGTATGCTGCCCTAAAGGCTTTTTCCCATATCGAGACGATGCTTAATGCTCCCGGTGTGAAGGACAGCATCAAGGACATTGAGATCATTAAAAACAAGGTCATAGTGCTAAAGGATATCCTAAGCGATTACGAAAACAGGGCTACTATGATACAGTCACCATATTATGTGCTTTTAGCAGGAAAGGATATTGACAGTCTTTCCGATAAGGATCTTCAAAGAAGGATCCTTACCACCGAGGACAAGGTGGCCAAGCAATACATGCAAAAGGTCTTGGAGAGGAGAAAATACATTACCTTTGGTAAGGGTGTATCAGCCAAAAAGCTGGAGAAAAGGGCTCAGGTGATAGCCGGTAAAAAGAGCGCCCAGGCCAATGATCTGATCCGTGAGAACATGGAAAAGGATATAGAGCTAATGGAGGTACGCCAGACCCAGATGGAGGCCTACAGACAGATGGAAGATGAAAAAATGCCGGAGGAGATACGTGATGCCCTGGCTCTTGTTCATATGGGTGAAGATGCAGCGGATGCATTTGAAGAGCATCTTAAGTCTCCTGCCTTGGCCAAGGTGATGAAGGTAAGTAATGTTCCCTTCTTGGATCACTACAAAGATCTTGCGCAAAGTAATATAAGCGCTATTACGAAGATCAACGGCCTATTGGGGATCAATAACCTTACCACGGAACTGCCCCTTAATGCGAATGCTTACCTGCAGGTTGTTCCCAGGGAGGTTTTGGAGAGTTATATTGAAAAGAACAGAGAGTTGGTGCGTTTTCAGAATCAGTATAAAGCTGTGGTAGCCTTCAATAAATGGAATGGGGATTATAAGGATATGCCCGAACAGGAGAAGGTAAAAAGGCAGAGGTTGGATGCTGCCGTGAATTTTTATAAGAATGAATTCGTAAAAGACACCGTTTATCAAACGCTTTGTAAGGAATATATAGATCTGGCCAAGCAGATCCGGGAGAGCATCTTTACGGCGAGCTTCAAGGACAGTAAATTTGATTCCATGGGTGACCTTTCGGGTACCGAGATTGTGGACAATAACAAAGGGAAGGGTTTGGGTGCTCTATACAAACGTATGTATGGCGGACTAACCTGGACTCATGGCTATGAAATGCCTGAGGAGGCTCCCGTGGAAGAGGCCAGGTTGTTTAGGAGGTATATGTTTGAAAGAAAGATTGACGTGTGGGATAAGGACAGTGCGGAAAAGATTCAAAGGAAATATAAGAAAAAGCTGAAGATGGCACGTAACGTACGGAGTTGGATGGAAAATGAAGAAAATGTGTCTGTGAGAAAGAAGGAGGATTACACGTATCTTAGACGATTTAAAGTAGGAGAGAGTGAAGTGTCGGTTACTCTTCGTGAAGAATTTGATGTTATGGATAACCTCAACATGGAAGGGCTGAATGAAGTGGAAAGGGTCGAAAAGGAAAAGTCGTTCATCGGTGCATGTGCGAAATTTAAACATGATCCTGCCCATCTTTCAATAGAAGAAAGAAAGACCATATTAGATGGCTATGAGGAAATGTTTAGAAGGATAGAAACCGAGCTGGTCGATCCCACGACACATGTCCTTAAGAGCAGAGATGATTTTTTCAAGGATGAGGAGACCTTCAAGCGCTGGAGTCGTGATATTGCTGCAGGCTTTAACATCAAATATGCATTGGACACCTTCGCAAAGGTAGGGGGAGTTATGTCTGATGAGAGGCGACAAAAGCTTTATTCCATTTCATCCATATACGAGACAATGCAGCAGTACTTTACCTCATGCAAAAAGATTGCCATTACTCCAGAGGCAATGTTTATAGACAAGAAAGATATTGATAATATGACGCCGGAGGATGCAGTAAGGCTGAATGCCAAGTTGGAGGCGAGTAAGAATCATTCCTCAGGAACTGAAAATGACAAGCTGTTTGGTAGGTGGGTTATGTCAGAAGATCTCATGCATATTATTACTTACGAAAAGAAGGCACCCAATGCGCTTGGAGATTATATTGATAAAAAGAAAGGCGTCGATGTTGATCGGATAATAAAAGAGTCTATGGCAAAATCAAAGCTGACGATCGAACGTGAAAAGTTAAGGATCAGGCAAGAGAACAACATTATTGGCGACAATACTATTAAGAAAGCGATTCTAAAAAGTAGAGAGATCGAGGATGGGTTTGAAAAAGAAAAATGGAACCTGCTTTCCGCTAAGCTTAAAGAGCATCAAAGACACCCCCATTTTATAAGGCGTAAATATGAGAAACCGGAATACGAGGGACTGGTAAATCTTAAATATATGTACCGTACAAAGACCATGATATCAGATATCAAAAATGAGAATGGTTATATAATCGATGAAGTTCACGGGGAGCAGTCCACCACCGAGGCTATTTATGGACTTCTAAACCAGTTCAGGGAGACAGATATCCGAAAATATGACAAATTAGACAGTAATTCGAATGATATCAAAGCACCATTAATAAAGACCAAGGCATGGAAGCAGTTTGGAAATATGGGAGATCTGCCCAGTGATACAGAGAGAACTATTGCCCGCTATGCAAAGACAGTTTATGACGTTTTAGACCTTCTTAGGCTGGCAAATAACCTGGATACATATATAAAAACAGACTTCGATGCAAACCCCGAAAACAACTCGTATCCTCTTGGGAAGGGAAAGGAATTTACGCCGGAATACTACATTAAAGACAAGAACGACCTAAAACTGTACAAGGATATTATGACCTTTGCCGAAAAGCTGGATGGTGTAATGGAGGCATTGACGAGTAAGGATGAAGCGGAGCAGGCAGTGGTTCACGAATATCTGCAGACCTTAACGATCGTGGATCAG
>CAMOFS010000049.1 GCA_946613735.1 uncultured Lachnospiraceae bacterium
ATCTGCGGCGGTATCATATCACTCTTTGCTTCATCCCATCCCGACGGACTCGAGTGGTCCATGGAAAGGATCGCAGGCACTACAGAGCTTGAAGCTTATGGCAGCGCTTATGAGACAGCTGATTCCATCCAGAGCACCACTTCACTCCTGCCCGACTATGCCTTTGCAAACAGTGAGTCGGCAGCCGGCACCAGCTTTTCAGGTATCGTCGGCGGACTTGTGGTAGTAGGCATAACAGTGGGCGCATGCTATCTGTTTAAGTTCTTCAAACGTAAGGAACATGTCAAAGAATAACAACCTCGGTATCGAGGACAAGCTAAGGGAACTCCACAGCATACATACATTACAGCAGCGAAGCAAGTGGATGAACATGCTTCATCCACTTTCGAAGTTGCTGGTTTCTGTTTTATTCATAGCCATAACCGTGTCGTTCCCGAAATACGTGTATCTGCCGCTATTATATATGGCGGCTTATTTGCTGTTTGGCTTTATAGTAGGTGAGCTTTCCGTCGCAGAGGGGTTGTATCGCATGAGACTGATCCTGCCCCTCGTGATATTTGTGGGCATCCTGAATCCTTTCTTTGACAGATCCCCTCTTTTTATGGCAGGCTCCCTTACCATTACCGGAGGCATGGTCTCTATGCTGACCCTGATGCTAAAAGGCATCTTTGCCGTACTCTCTGCCTACATCCTGATCGCCACCACCTCCATCGAGGACATCTGCTACGCCCTACGCTGTATCCATGTGCCAAAGATAATCGTTACTGTCATCCTTTTGATCGACAGGTATTTCATCATCATGGGACGGGAGGCTTCGCGCATCACTGAGGCCTACGCCCTTCGTGCACCCCGGCAAAAGGGCATCCACTACTCTGCCTGGGGCACCCTGGTGGGACAATGGCTTTTACGCAGTATGGACAGGGCCAACGCCGTCTATGAGAGTATGATGTTAAGAGGCTTTGATGGCGATATAAAAATGGAAAAAAGAAAGGTCACCGCAGAGGATGTACTCTACCCCATCTTCTGGGGCACTCTTTTTATCGTGATAAGATATACCAAAGCTGTCTATATGATAGGCAGTCTCTTTGCTTAGGAGAATAATATGAAGACACAAACCGAAACAAAACAGATGATAGCTGTCCGGGATCTTTACTTCGATTATGAAAAAGAAAACCCTGTCCTAAGGGGCGTCTCCTTTACTGCCGTCCCCCATGAAAAAATAGGGGTCATCGGTGCAAACGGCATGGGAAAATCTACCCTGATGAAGATCCTCGTGGGCCTGATCCTTGATTTTTCCGGCGAAGTCATAATCTCCGGCCACGTCGTCACCAAGGATAACCTAAAGCATATCAGGGAGCACATCGGCTTTGTATTTCAGGACTCCGACAGCCAGCTCTTCCTTAACACTGTGGAGGAGGATGTGGCCTTTGGACCCAAAAACTACGGCCTGTCAGATGACGAGGTAAAAAGGCGGGGGGACGAAGCCATAAGTGCCGTCCATATCGAAGCCATAAGAAAAAAACAAAACTACAAGCTCTCAGGCGGCGAGAAAAAGCTGGCATCCATTGCCACCATCCTATCCATGGAACCGGACATAATCATTATGGACGAGCCGTCCATTGCCCTGGATCCAAAAAACCGCAGAAACCTCATAAACGTTCTCAACGAGCTTTCCGCGCTCAAGCTCATCACTTCCCATGATCTCGACTTTATCATGGATACCTGTGACCGCGTGATACTTTTAGACGAAGGCAGGATCATCGCTGACGATAGGGCCGATGCGATCCTGTGCGATAAGTCACTGTTAGAATCACATGGTCTCGAGCTACCCCTCTCCCTTCAAAGAAGATAAAATAGAATATAATACGCAGATATGTTATAATGAGTCCTCAAGCAGGCAGACCTGCAAATCGTTGTTCAAGGAGACGGTATGATATCACGTATAGATCCCAGGCAGGCAGACATATTTTCCGAATGTCTCACGCAGGAGGTTAAGGCGAGGCTTAGCGCAAAAAAGGAGCTGGGCATAGGGGCTGTATCCGAAGATGGCCATCCCCAGGGTATTCTTACAATTTCATCCACAGATGGCATAGAGGATCAGAAGGGTAAAAATGCCGTTTTAGAATACTTTTACGTTTTACCCAGATACCGGAGACAGGGTGTGTTCAAGGAGATGCTCTCCTACCTGAAGGAGAACATGGGCAGGGCAAATGGGTTGATCGTCCAGCTTATCCTGCCGGAGATGGAGGTCGAGGAAGGGATCCTTCATACCTTGGGGTTTGAGCAGTTGGATGATGGCAATGATATCATTAGCATTCCCATAAGTGCCATGGAGTACTCCATCCTGACCTTTCCCAACAATCTCAAGCTTCAGGATGATCTCATCCCCCTGGATGAACTGATGAATGAGCAACGAGAGGTATTTTTAAAATCCTTTGAGAATGATCTGCCCAAGGGGCTTCATCCGGAGAGTATTCCCGGCAGGCTGCTTTTGGATCATTCCTTTGTATACCTTACAAATTCGGGCACCTACGGTGGTTTTTTACTGGCTTCGGAGCTGTCCGACGGGACACTGTATCTCGGGTCCATGTTTGTAAAGCCCGAATGCAGGCATATGGCAGTGGTACTTTTGTCGGCGCTTTATTCAAAGGCCACGGAGACTACCGGGCGCCGTGCATATTCCAGGATCATGTATGCTACGGCCTCAGCAGAGGCTGCTGCCCTCTCGGCTCATATGCTCGAAGGCGTCGAGGATGATATCAGAGTGATGCACACGCATAATTACTATATGAAATTTTGATAATCGCCACAGGCAATGTCACAAGGAGGTTTTTACAATGAAAGTCACAGAGTTGACACTTGATAATGTGTCAGGTTTTGAGGAGTACCTTACCCCGGATGTAGCCGAAAACATCGGCCGTACCTTTTATCACGGGCTGGTGGTGACAGATGATGACACCCCTGTAGCCGGCATGGTGTGGGAGCTCAAAAACACCATGAAAAGTGCAGCTGTAGAGAGCTATATCTCATGGATCAGCGTCAAGGATGATGAGGCCGCCGGGATGCTTTTTGAAAAATACGAAGAAAGCATAAAGACCGCCAATGTGGCAAAGTCCAGCTTTTCCCTTTCAGCCAAGACCGGCAAGGAAGAAAAGCGGATACTCAAGGACAGAGGCTTTTCCGCCAAGCTTTCCGAAGGTGACGAGATCACCGTCAAGCTTTCAGAGATCGCCAACATAGACTTTGTAAAAAAGATAAAGCTCATCGACAACGTCAGACCCCTGAAGGACGCCACACAAAGACAGCTTAACGCTGCGATCAAAAACATGATATCACTGGGTCTCTATGGTGTTTGCGAGGATCTCCCCTATCTTCCCAGATCATATTTTGAAAATGAGGTGTCATGCTATTCGGAGGTAGACGGTACTGTAAACGGACTGCTTTTGTGTCACAAGTATCCCTCGGGGACCGTAGAGATATCCATGATCGCCGCCATAGGCAAGGACTATGTCAAGATACTGCCCTATCTCATAGCCTGTGCCGCCAAAAGCGCCCAGGAGATCTATCCCCCTGATACGGTAGTCATGATCGACAGACATAATTATGCGACACTGGCCCTTGGTGAGAAGCTTTTCCCCACGGGCTTCGGCATCCCGGTATATACGGGAGAAAGATCGGAGCTATAGTTTTAAGCACGCTAAGAAAAGGAGAAGGTAAATGTCAGATTTGGATGAAAAGGAATTGATAGATATCGTTGAAGATGCGGACATCACCTTGCCCGAGGAAGAGCCAGTAGATATTCCTGAGGAGAGTATCTTCATCTCGATGATGGAGACCAGATTAAGGGGCATCGAAAACACAGTAAAAAAGCTTGTTGATGATGTGACCATAGATACAATGCTTGGGACAAACGGTTTCCCCTATATCAGATTTGATATCGAAGGTAACGAGATCAACATGTCATATCTGCCCGTGGGCGATCCCGAGGAGAACAGTTTTATACTCTTGGTCAGAAGTATTGTTTATGCGCCCGATGAGCCGGATGGTGGCCTCGCGCTCTTATGTGAGTCCTTTAATATGTCAAGCCCCTTCGGCTTTGCGGTATATGATCCCATAGATGGCAGCATAGAGCTTCGCGCCCAGATTCCCGAATACGGCGGGATATCCGGTGACAGACAATACGGACATATACTGGATCTGTTTTTATACGGCATAGAGGAACTTAAGGATACTATCTCGGAGGAATAAGCTATGCATGAACATCATTCAAAGACCGTTCAGAAGAATAAAACAGAATTTAAAGAGACTCAGCTTACAGAGCATGCCCAGAAGCAAAAAAACAGTCCGCTATCCGGCTTCGGTCCCGATGATGGCGATGATGGCTTAGCTTCCGATGCACCTGTGGAGTATGCTCCAAAGGAGGCCAGGCAAAAGAGCCTTACCGGTGCGGTAAGCTCTATTTTTCATTGGAAAAAGTCCGCCAAAGTCTCGGAAGGAAATGAGACTACTACGCAGGCCGAAACTACTGCACAGACCGAGACCACTACACAGGCCGAAGCCACTGCACAGACCGAGACCACCACACAGGCCGAGACCACTGCAAACACGCAGTCCTTCAGTCCCGTGGAGTTAGAGCATGCCTATACAGAAGATTCCGATTATATCTATGAAGAAGAGGATGATCTCAACAGGTATCTAAATGAGGATCTCAAAGAAGGAAGCCCGGCTATGAAAACCCTTTCCGATAATGCAAAGAAGTATCTGATATCTTTTAAGTATGAGAGCGAAATGCTAATCGGAAAAAGGAAGCTGATACCAGTAAGCAAGGAAAAAGATGTTGACGAAGCGGTTGCCTTTTTGATGGACTACGAAAAGGAGCTTAAAATGGTTAATGAGGATGTACCGGGCACCACCATTATAGACCGGTACAAGGCCTTTGTGGCCAGGATGAATGACAAGTACGGGCTTAAAAATGAGGATCACAAATTTTTGGAGGTCTATGCCAAAAAATATGTTTCCACCCAGGGGAGTCTGTCTTTAGATGAGATAAAAAAAGCAAAATCCAAGTACATTTTTGATTATTCAAGTGACAAAGAAGACCAAAAGTTTACGGAAAACTTTTTACAAACCCGTAAAGAGCCACTTGTGAATGAAAAAACAGGCATAAAATATGTCAAAAATGCCCGAATTATGCGCCCCTGCAAAAGGCCTCTTTTTTCCCATGAGCCTACCGCCCAGGATGTCGCGCAGGGAGATATCGGAGACTGCTATCTTATTTCATCCATAAACGCCATAGTGGAAAAAGACCCGAAGCTTATCAAGGATATGATGCGGGACAACGGCGATAGTGTAACGGTCCGATTTTACAAGCCCAACGGTACACCCATATATGTGACAGTGAAAAAGTCGCTTTCATCTGAGGGCTTTATACAGGAGGATGGAAAGTTTGCCTATTATCATACCTTCGGAGCCGCTGACGGCGGATCTGCCTTTTGGGTATGTATGCTTGAAAAAGCCTATGCTGCAGTCCGCTACGAGATAGAACCCGATGACGAAATTGCTTATATGGCACGAAGAAAATTCGCACAGACCGGCAATAAATATGAAGGCTTAGATAGTGGTAATGCTTCATATTCAAATGGCGCTTTGCTGGGCAAGAAGTTTAAACACAGCTATTCCAGGAAACTTGTGTATGATGGAAAATCCTTTATTGGTACATACATGAGGGGTGACAAACTGGCCAAATACTCCATGGATGAAGAAAAAAAGGCATATCAAAAGGAGCTTAAATCCCAGAATAAAAAGTTTGACAGTGTAGGATGGAACATAAAAAGAGCCGAGCTTTTCTTTGGCGTAAAGATAGCCGATGAAAATGATGCGCTGTATAAGCATTTCAGTGACGATACTATCTATAAGAAGCTACAGGATCATATACTGAATGTCCTGTCCAAAAGTTTTACAACCACATACATAGAGACCACAAATGATGGTCTAGCATTGGTTGAGTATATCAAAAAATATATTGATGATATGCCGGAGCTTAATATACCGGGATATGATGACAAGGTCCTAAAGGAGCATTATCTGAAATACCTAAAGGATTATGTGCTAAAGACAAAAAAACTGTCCCAGACCATTAATAAGACCGGGAAATATACCAAGAAGGAAAACAACATTTTTGAAAAGATCAAAGGTGCAAAGGCCAAAGGAAAGCTTGTCATGACCAATACGATCGACCTGAAATTCACTGTAAATGAAGCCGTGGGAAAATCCGGGGAAAGAGTTATTCATGGTGTGGCAGGCAATCATCAGTATTCCATCCGGGATGTGGTGGAGGAAGAACGCGTAATCGCAGGTAAAAAAGTGAAGCAAAAGTTTGTGATCATCGTAAATCCCTGGAAGGATAAGATCAGGCAGTATGACAAGGAAGGCAATCCCTACGCGGTAGTCAATGACAAGAACGCCAAGATCGCAACCGGAGGAGCCTACAAGATGGAGCTTAGAGACTACATCACCACCTTCGATCAGTTGCTTATCTAATCATTAAGTTACGCCCTTCCTGTCATCCTGCGCCCTTCCTGTCATCCTGCGCCCTTCCTGTCATCCTGAGCGTAGCGAAGGATCTTATGATCGGGATTCTTCGCTTCGCTCAGAATGACAATGGTTCGCTCAGAATGACAATGGTTCGCTCAGAATGACATTGGTTTATTCGTGTTTCTCCGGCCTCTCCCCTATAAATATGGGATGTCCGATCTTTTGTGGCATAAGCTTTTCGATGAGAGCAAGGGAATGGATGTTATGCCGGTCTATGATCACCGTATCTCCGGGATCATAGATATCCCCTGCAAATTCCAGAGTGTGTGAAATGAGCTGCGGCATGATCTTAGCATAATCCGTGCCCCAGGCTGTCATAAGCTCGGGTCTTAGATTATTGCCTGCGCTTCTGTGGATCAGCATGACGCCCCGGACCTCTCCATCCTCTTCATAATAGCATGATACTTCATTGTCAAAAAAGTCCCTGGGTAAAAAAGCAAGGTCTTCACAGAGTCCAAACAGGTTTTTAAAAAGCATCTCTCTTATCATCCTGTTGTATCCGATATCCGTCATATCTAAAAGCGGATGGATGCTTTTTAGCCTCTTTTTTAATGCAAGAACCGGCATCGCTCTCAGTACCGAAAGCCGGGTAGTGACTATATCATCCTCTCCAAGGGACACCTTAAAGCCTGCCTTTTTAAGCGCCTTTTTCTCGTCAGCATGATCCCTGGCATAGATGCGTACTTTCGAAAGCGATACATCCTCATCTGCCATATGTTTTTTATATTCGGAGAATAAAAGCTCATTGGCCTTATCATCTCCTCCTCTAAAATGAAAGATCAGACTTTCCATGGGAGCTTTTTGTATGATGTTCTTTTGTTCCCATAAAAGCGAGGCCACAGCTACATCACCATCCTCCACCACCAGTCCGTGGGAAAAGGGACGCATCGTCCTTTCCGCAAGATCGGCTGTCAGATGATCTGTGTAGCCTGTAATGTTATCTTTATCTAATACTATGGTTTTCATTACTTGTTTTCCTTGATGCAAAGCAAAAACTATTGTATCATAAGCATATCTTGGAGGTGCGTATGCTTATTTTTACCATGACAAAAGGCGAGGTTTCGGCATTTGAGGATCTTATGCCAAAGCACATATTTGATCAGGTGGGTACCACGGGTTACTTCACCACTGCGGCTGTCGATGATGAGGGCTATCCTCTTGGCGTGCTGCAGTTTTATGTGGATGGTAACCCCGAAAACATATATCTTGCTTTTCTCAAATGGATATATGTGATCCCCGAGGCAAGGGGGGAAAGCATAGCCTGGCAGCTTCACGATACCTACAAAAACACCCTTTTAGAGACAAAGATCCCGATATCCGAGGTCGTACTCTCAGATGATATGTCGGCAGATACCCGTGATTTTTTGCTGGCCCTTGGCTACAAGTCCTTAGGTGAGGGCAGGTTTATACTCAATATTCCCCGCCCATGATCCCCGTCATAAGATAAGACATTTTTTCTATATCCGGGGTTTTATCAAGAGCTCTTGACGCCATCTCCCTCTCCTTCTCCGAGGCAAACCTATTGTTAACCACATCCAAAAGAGCATTCCGGGCACGGGAGTCATTTTTTACATTGCGTTCAAGTCTTTTTAAGCTCTCTTTCCACTCCTCATCATTTTTAGGGAATTTTGACTGAAAAGTATTATTCCCCACCCTGTCATTATCCTCTCTCTGCATCTGACTGCGGATTACTCTCTGAACCCCCTTCAAACGGCTAACAAGCGCTTTCCTCTCTTTTTTATCCAGGATGTCAAGCATCCGGTATTCCAGCTCCTCGGGCTTCATATTTACAATAAACTGTGCCAGCGTATTATCAATAGCCGGCATCTGCATATGCCCGAATTTATCCTCAATGGATCTGACCGG
>CAMOFS010000050.1 GCA_946613735.1 uncultured Lachnospiraceae bacterium
AAAAGGATATCCGCCCCGACGCCCCCCGCCATATGGTGTATCCCATGAATCAGCTTTTCATCAGGCAGAGTGAGGATGAGGACGGCAAAATATTGATGAAGTACAAAAAGGCAGGCTACTACATCACCTCCTCGGAAAAGGACGGGACTACCCTGATCCTCCACCGTGTGACAAGAAGCGGTGATTCATATAAGGCTGCTGCGGACGACACCATCCGCAACTCCTCCGGTGAGATGAACAAGGAGGTAGAGGTGTCGAAGGCCGAGGATCCCATTACCGGCATGGGCATGAGGATAGTAATGACGGACATCGAGTCCCTGGCCCAAAAGGAAAAGAGCACCAACAGGGCTGAGCTGGTCCTTTTGGACAAGGGAGTCAGCATCTCCGTGTCTGCGGGAGAGAACAACGATATGTATTTTGCCTATGTAGGCTCCCAGATCATATATGCAGGCAGTGACCTGACCCGTGCCATCGAAGAGGCGGATGAACAGATGGGGATAGTGGTAGATACCGAGAGCCACTATATATGGAAGAGAGGCAGGCCTGCCATCAAGGAGCCCCTTACGGGGATAGTGGTGGGAAGTTCAGATGCTGATGCCAACTCCGCCGCCAAGTGCCTGTCGGCCATGCTGGGACTGGCCGGAGAAAATGTCCAGGTCAACGAGCTTTTGTCAGCAGGGGAGTCGCCTGAAGCGGTCCTAAGAAGTGCCCTAAAAAGTAGGATGATCCTGGATATCACAGGTGTCAGTCTGACGGAAGCACTTTATTACGTGGGACGCTCCATGCCGGTATATGCCGGACTGGGTGAGGATAGCGCACTCCTGATAATCGGCTATGATATGTACAACGTGATCGTATATGATGCGGACACGGGTGAGAATAAAAAGATAGGACTTAAGGACGCCACGGCACTCTTCGAGGAAGCCGGCAACGAGTTTTTGACATACATGGAGGAGAAGTGATGTATAAGATCGATTATGACAGACCTATCCACGTTCATTTTATAGGCATAGGCGGCATCAGCATGAGCGGTCTGGCCGAGGTGCTTTTGGACCGGGGCTTTACCGTCTCCGGCTCGGACAACCAAAAAAGCGAGATAACCGAAAAGCTGGAGGGTCGTGGTGTAAGGATAGGATATCCACAGAGTGCCGGTAATATTACTGAGGATATCGACCTGGTGGTATATACCGCAGCCATCCATCCGGACAACCCGGAGTTTTCGGCGGCAAAGGATGCGGGTCTTCCCATGCTGGTGCGTTCCCAGCTTTTGGGACAGATGATGGAGCATTACATGAACTCCATAGCGGTGGCGGGTACCCACGGCAAGACCACCACCACCTCCATGATAGCGGAGATCCTCTTACATGCCCACAAGGATCCCACCATTTCCGTGGGTGGGATCTTAGAGTCAATTAAGAGCAATATCCGTGTGGGCCGGTCGGATATATTCCTGGCAGAGGCCTGTGAGTATACCAACAGCTACCACGACTTCTATCCCAGATATTCTGTGATCCTTAACGTGGAGGAGGATCATATGGACTTTTTTAAGGATATATATGAGATCCGGGAGAGCTTCCACAGATTTGCGTCCAATACCGCCGATGACGGTGCGCTTTTTATAGGAGGAGATATCCCTGAGCGTGATGTGGTGACCCGCGATCTGCCCTGCGATGTGATCACCTTCGGGATCGATGAGGCCTGCGATTACCATGCTGCGGACATAGAGTTTGACGATCACGGCAGGGCTTCTTTTACGGCCATGTACCAGGATAAGAGCCTGGGACGCATAGAGCTAATGGTTCCTGGCAGGCATAATATAGGAAATGCCCTGGCTGCCATCGGCGTTGCACGTCGCATGGATATCGGCTGGGATGCCATATCTTCCGGCCTTAAGGACTTTGGCGGGGCCAAAAGACGTTTTGAATACAAGGGTATCTGTAACGGTGCAGTGGTGATAGACGATTACGCACACCATCCCACGGAGATCTCCGCATCCCTTGCGGCTGCGCAAAACTATCCCCACGACAGGCTAATAGTGGTCTTCCAGCCTCATACCTACACCAGGACCAAAGCCTTTTTGGATGAGTTCGCACAGGCTCTTTCCGTGGCAGACCTGGTGATCATGGCCAAAATATATCCAGCCCGTGAGGAGGATATCTATGGGGTCAGCTCTGATGACGTGCGTGTCAGGATAGAGAAAATGGGCACGAAATGTATTTATCTCGATACATTTGAGGCCATTGAGGAATATTTGAAAAAAAATTTAGTCAACGGTGATCTGTTAATAACTATGGGTGCCGGAGACGTTGTAAAAATAGGGGAGGAGATACTCCCGAAATAGTTATCAACACTATCCACAATGTTAAGGTCAAAATCGACAGTTTTCATTGTGGATTTCTTTTCCGCCAAACACAAGGCCTGGAGACGGTTATCAACATTATCAACATTGGACGAAGCTATATTTTGCAAGGATTTGTGGGCAAAAAATCGCTTTGAAATGAGAGAGTCTTGTGATATAATTCAATCACTTTTGAGGGATTGAGAGGAAGGGAATAGACTATGGCTGATATCTCATTAAAAATGAGCGGTCTGTCCGTTACCTGTGTGTCAAACGCCTTTATAGACCATTATATGGCTCATGCCACAGGTGAGTACGTTAAAATTTACATATATCTGTTGCGTTGTCTCGAGCAGGAGGGGGAGGCTTTTTCTGTACAGAAGATAGCATCAAAGCTGGGACATACGGATCTGGATGTCAAGCGCGCATTCGATTACTGGGAGCAGCAGGGGATGATCAGACAGGAGAGGGATACTTTCGGGGAGCTTACCGGAATCTGCGTGTTGGATCCTTTTACCCAGGGCTTTGACCAGACGGCGCATATGTCCGCCGACAGGCCCATCACGATATCTGCCGCAGCCGCAGCCAGGCATCCGCAGGAGGATGTACCCGCAGTGGCAGCCAAGCATCTTCGTGAGGAGGTACCCGCAGATGACCAGGCGTTTTTACCTGAGCACAAGCCCTTGGATGATGAGGCCTTTTCGGAGCTTTTGTTTTTGGCAGAGACCTACACAGGGCACATGCTCTCTCCCAAGGATATCGACCGGATACTATTCTGGTACGACGGGCTTGGGATGTCAGCGGAGCTGGTGGAGTATCTTATTACCTACTGTGCTGATAAGGGTCATGGCAGTCTTTCCTATATGAACAAGATCGCCGTGTCCTGGGCCGATGCCGGTATTCGTACTGTGGATGACGCCAAGGCAGAGACTACACGACATTCCGAGATATACTATGCGGTATGCTCGGGCTTTGGTATCAGTGGACGCTCTCTGGCCAATGCTGAGATGGACTACGTCAACAGATGGGAAAAGCTTTTTTCCGATACGGAGATCATCAAGGAGGCCTGCAAGCGCACCATCCTTAAGACCGGCAAGATAGCCTTTGGTTATGCTGACAAGATCATCAATGACTGGTATGCACACGGGGTGTCGGATCTGTCGGATATAGCTGCCTATGATCAGGCTTTTTCAGACAAGGCAGCATCCAGACAGCGCAGGCAGCCGGCAGGTCACAGGCTCAAGGCCAGGGAGGGTGGTTCCAACTTCCCCGAGAGGGATTACGAGGACATGGAAGCCCTGGAGGCCAAGCTTTTAGCCAGTGGCAGGAGATGATGTGACATGATACTGTCCAATTCGCAATACGATGCTCTAATGAGGGAATACGACCTGAAAAGGCAGGACAATGCAGATCTATTATCGAGACGACAGGATGAGGTCTACGAAGCAGTTCCGGAGCTTTACGTCATAGATGAGGAGATCTCCTCTGCGGCCATGGAGGCCTTTCGGGCCGGGATGGCCGGCAGTGAAAAAGGCACACTCCACCAGCGGGTGGAGGCCCTTAAGGAAAAGAAGCTTAGGCTTATGACGGATGCCGGTTTTCCGGAGGATTATCTTAAGCCCATATATGACTGTCCCGACTGCAGGGATACGGGATATATAGACGGAGAAAAGTGCCACTGCCTCAGGCAGGCAGAGATGGATATATTGTACGGTGCATCTCATCTTGGAGATATCCTTAAGGAGGAGAACTTTTCCCGGTTTGTCCCGGAATACTATTCCAAGGACAAGACAGATGCCTCCGGTGTTACGGCCTATGAGTCGGCGATGGATGCACTAAAAAGGGCCCGGGATTTTGCGGCTGCGGATACTGTGGGCGCTAACATGCTTATTTACGGGGCTCCGGGGACAGGTAAGACCTTTTTATCTCACTGCATAGCCGGTGAGTTTTTGGCACGGACCAGATCGGTGGTGTATGTTACCGCGTATACCATGACAGATATTTTTGCCAGGCGTGCCTTTGAAAAAACACCTGAGGCCAGGAGGGAGTACGATGATCTCTTCTCCTGCGACCTTTTGATAATAGACGATCTGGGAACGGAGTTTTCCAATTCCTTTACCCAGCCCTCGTTCTTTCAATGTATAAATGAGAGGATATTGAGGAAGCGTTCCACCCTTATCTCCACGAACCTGTCCCCCGGGCAGATCAAGGAGACCTACACGGAGCGCGTGTTTTCGCGTCTGGTTGAAAATTACGATATCATTCATCTTTTCGGGGAGGATATCAGGATAAAGAAAAAACTGGCAGGATGACGGCTCAGGGGAGACCCTGATAGTATATAAGGTACAATGGCAAGCACAGTTAGGAGAAAAGTATGCCACGCAATGATGAAACACTGGCAACCAGAAAACCGGTAGCCCCGCTGGGGATCATCCCCCTTAGGAGCATTGAAAAGATCGGCCAGGAGGTTGATGAGTACCTGGTCAAGTGGAGAGATGAAAGGAATTACGATGAGCACTTTCATGTAGTGCCGTCCAGATACCGCAGCTCATCCTTTATAGTGGAGTGCGATACCCCCAGGTTTGGTACCGGTGAGGCCAAGGGACTCATCAAGCAGTCGGTAAGGGGACTGGACGTATATATCATGGTGGATGTCACCAACTACAGCATGACCTACAAGGTCTGCGGCAATGTGAACCACATGTCTCCGGACGATCACTTCTGCGATCTTAAAAGGGTAATAGCAGCCATTGAGGGCAAGGCTCACAGGATTACGGTGATCATGCCCTTCCTCTATGAGAGCAGGCAGCACAGGCGGAGCGCGCGTGAGTCTTTGGACTGTGCCATGGCTCTGCAGGAGCTGGTGGCCATGGGCGTGGACAATATCGTCACCTTTGACGCCCACGATCCCAGAGTACAGAATGCCATCCCGCTGCATGGCTTTGAGACTGTACAGCCGGCTTACCAGTTTATCAAGGGTATTCTTAACCACGTGGACGATATCGTGATCGACAACGATCACCTGATGATCATTTCACCCGACGAGGGAGGCACCAACCGTGCGGTATATATGGCCTCGGTTCTGGGAGTGGATATGGGCATGTTCTATAAGAGACGTGATTATTCGCGTATCGTGGACGGACGCAATCCCATTGTGGCTCACGAGTTTTTGGGCTCATCGGTGGATGGCAAGGACGTGATCATAGTGGATGATATGATCTCCTCCGGTGAGAGCATGATAGATGTGGCCAGGGAGCTTAAAAAGCGCAACGCCAACAGGATATTCTGTGTATCCACCTTCGGCCTTTTCACTAACGGCATGAAGAAGTTTGACGAGGCAGTAGAGCAGGGACTTATCTACAGAGTGGTCTCCACTAATCTGACATACCAGTCCGAAGAGATCCTTTCCAGGGATTACTTTATCAGCTGCGACATGAGCAAGTACATCGCTTACATCATCGACACTCTTAACCATGACTGCTCCATCGCCAGTCTTTTGGATCCCTATGAGCGTATCGAGTCACTGGTTACCCGGTACAAAAACGGCAATATGTAAATCTCTATAATTCTATTTACCTATATCTTGTGGCTGTGCTTATGCGCAGCCACTAATTATGTGCAAAGTTCCCAAAAACGACCTGAAAACAAAAAGATTTTTGGCAATATTGTTGATATAAGTTTCCTGTTTTGTTATACTCATTGTAAGTAGATTCTGGCGTGCAAGAGCACGCTGAAACATGGGGGACAAGAGGTATGTCCCCTTTGACTTACACTTATACGAGGTGAAGACTATGATGAGCAAGGAAATGATCGCAATGCTTTTGGCGGGTGGTCAGGGAAGCCGTCTGGGAGTCCTCACATCCGACGTGGCTAAGCCCGCAGTTGCCTTTGGTGGTAAGTACCGTATCATTGATTTCCCTTTGAGCAACTGTATCAATTCGGGCATCGACACAGTGGGTGTGCTGACGCAGTATCAACCCTTACAGCTTAATGCCCATATCGGCATTGGTATTCCCTGGGATCTGGACCGTACAAATGGCGGAGTATCTGTTTTGCCCCCTTATGAGAGGAGTGACAACAGTGAATGGTATACCGGCACCGCCAATGCCATTTATCAGAATCTCCGTTATATGGAATCGTACAATCCGGAGTATGTTCTCATCCTATCGGGTGACCACATCTATAAGATGGATTATGAGGCCATGCTGGATTTCCATAAGTCCAACAATGCGGATGTGACCATAGCAGCCATTCCCGTTCCCTTGGAGGAAGCCAGCCGATTCGGTGTGGTACTCACGGACGAGAACAAGCAGATCACTGAGTTTGAGGAGAAGCCGGAGAACCCTCGCAGTAACCTGGCATCCATGGGTATTTATATTTTCTCATGGCCTGTGCTTAGGGATGCGCTCATAGCCCTTAAGGATCAGAGCAACTGCGATTTTGGTAAGCACGTCATCCCCTACTGCCATGAAAAGGGACAGAGGATCTTTGCATATGAGTTTTCGGGCTACTGGAAGGATGTAGGTACCCTGGGTTCATATTGGGAAGCCAATATGGAGCTTATCGACCTGATTCCCGAGTTTAACCTGTATGAGGAGTTCTGGAAGATCTATACCAGCCAGACCATCATAGAGCCTCAGTTTATAGGACCCAATGCCAGGATATCCAAGGCTATCATCGGTGCAGGTGATGTGATCGACGGAGAGGTTACGGGATCCGTATTGGGCGCAGGCGTGGAGATCGGTGAGGGCAGTGTGGTTCGTGATTCCATCATCATGTCCGGTGCCGTGATAGGCAAGAACGTCACCATTGAAAAGTCCATCATAGCCGAGAATACGGTTATCGGGGACAAGGTCAAGATAGGTGTGGGCGAAGAGGCCGAGAGCAAGCTCAATCCGGGCATCTACGGCTTTGGACTGGCAGTGATAGGCGCCGACTCGGTCATCCCTGAGGGAGTTACCATCGGCAAGAACACGGCTATCCGCGGAGTCACCGAGGATGACGACTATCCTATGGGTGAGCTGGAGAGCGGCGGATACATCATAAAGGCAGGTGAGCAGTTATGAAGGCATTAGGGATCATTTTAGCCGGCGGCAACAGCAGCCGTATGCGCAAGCTTTCTGATAAGCGTGCCATTTCGGCCATGCCGGTGGGCTGCAGCTATCGCAGCATAGACTTTACTCTTTCAAACATGACGAATTCTCATATTCAGACGGTGGCCGTACTTTCCCAGTACAATGCCAGGTCACTGAACGAGCACCTCAATTCGTCAAAGTGGTGGAATTTCGGACGTAAGCAGGGAGGACTGTTTTTATTCACTCCCACAGTCACCGCTGACAACAGCTGGTGGTATCGTGGCACCGCAGATTCCATGTGGCAAAACATCGACTTTTTGAAAAAACGCCATGAGCCCTATGTGGTCATCGCCAGCGGAGACATCGTCTGCAAGATGGACTTCAATCCCGTCTTGGAATACCACATCCAAAAGCAGGCTGATATAACCGTAGTCTGCGCCCGCGCACCGGAGGGAGACGATCTGTCCAGATTCGGTACGGTAAAGATGGACGGCGAGGGGGTGATCACCGAGTTTGAAGAAAAGCCCATGATGGCCCACTCCAATCTGGTATCCACAGGCGTGTACATCATTCGTCGCCGGAAGCTTATCGAGCTTTTGGAACAGTGTAATGATGAGGGCAGATACAATTTTGTCACCGATATACTGATCCGCTACAAGGGTATGAAAAAGATCTACGGATACATGCTTGAGACCTACTGGAGCAATATCTCCACGGTTGAGGCATACTACCAGACCAACATGGACTTTTTAAAGCCCGAGGTCAGAAAGTTCTTTTTCAAGGACGAGCCCAGGATCTACTCCAAGGCTTATGACCTGCCTCCGGCAAAGTACAATGTTGGCAGTGACGTGAAAAATTCACTGATAGGCTCGGGATGCATCATCAATTCTTCCATTGAGAATTCGGTGCTCTTTA
>CAMOFS010000051.1 GCA_946613735.1 uncultured Lachnospiraceae bacterium
AAAAAGCTTCAGACCAAGCTAAAAAAGTTTTTCAGACTTAAGGTTATAGTCCGTTGGGTCTGGGTGTGGAATAGCAGGCGCCCCATCCAGCAGGATAAGGTCATCTTCTTTGAGACTTCATCCGCAGTGGTTTCCAACAGCTTTACAGAGCTTTTCAATATGCTCGTCAGGAACTACGAGCTTGACATCCACTGCCATTTTCAGCTTATAGGTAAGGTGAAGAAATGGGAGGAGTTTGCCCGGCAGCTTGACTTTGTCAAGGATGCTGCCACGGCTAAGTACATCATTGCCAATGACAGCTCCGACCTTTTTGGCCAGATGAAAAAGAGAAAAGGCCAGCATTTCTTGAATACCTGGCACGGCTGCGGTGCCTTTAAGAGATTCGGTTTGGGAACTGCTGGCAAGATCTTCGGTGATTCCGAAAAAGTCATCAGGAAGTATCCGCTCCACCCGGATTATGATATACTGACCACCTCATCGCCTGAGGTGGAGTGGGCCTATGTCCAGTCCATCGGAGCAGATGATCATCCGGAATCGGTTAAGGGCATAGGAGTCAGCCGCTCCGATGTTTTTTACCAGGATGCTTTTATCAAGCAGGCCTTTGTTAATTTTTACAGCAAGGTGCCACAGGCAAAGGGTAAAAAGGTCATTCTATACGCACCCACCTTCAGGGGCAGGGTCAGGGCGGGTACCACCCCCAATATGCTGAACCTCTCCATGTTTTATGAGAATTTCCATGAGGACTATGTACTGGTATATAAGTACCATCCCTATTCAAAGGATTTGCCTCATATAGAGCCGGCGTACAGGGATTTTGCCTTTGACCTTACCAATATGGAGATCGATACGCTGCTTTGTGTGGCGGATATCTGCATTTCGGATTATTCCTCTCTTATCTTTGAGTATTCACTGTTTGAGAGACCGCTCATCTCCTTTGTTTATGACCTGGATAACTACTTTGACTGGCGGGGCTTCTACTACAGCTTTGAGGAGTATGCTCCCGGTCCTATCTGTTATACCAATAATGAGATGGTGGACTACATCCTCCATGTGGATGAGCGCTTTGATAAAGAAAAGGTACATGCCTTCAGGGAAAAGTTCATGAGTGCCTGCGATGGTCATGCCACCGAGCGCATCATCGAGCAGTTCTTTGGATCGGATATTGACAGATATAAAAGACCGGTGCCTCTTACCGGGATCTATAATGACATTCCCTCATCTGCGGAGCGTTATAGCAAATATGAAGGGGAGATACAGTATTTTATTAAGCTAAAGGTAAAGGCGAGAAAAGCCTATGAAAAGGCTTCGCGACAGCCGGTGGATAAGCGCAGGATAGCGCTTATGGTAGATGAGCACAATTCTCCCATGCTTTTTGCATCTGTTAAAAAGGCTCTTAAGAAAAAGGGCTTTACCACGGTTGATGACATAGACATCGATATCGATAACATTGCATCATATGTTACTGATCTGGCCACCTCCGGCATTATCCTTTGTGCCGGTGAGCCCTATGTTTTACGGATGATAGATCTCAGGGAGGAGACTCGTGTCTATCAGGTCTGCCCCGAGGTGCTGCCGGTATATCCTATGTGGAACAATACCAAGGCAGCCAGATCCAGGTACTTTTTGACTGAGTCCAGGGAGTTTCCCATACACACCCATTACGATGGGATCATGTCCACAGCTAAGGAACTGGATACCATGTATCAGAAGAACTATGAGCTTAAGCCCGGCGGTGGTATGATACACTGTGGCAATCTTCAGACGGATCTTCTCTTTGGCAAGAGGGACAAGGCGCTGGATGGTATCAGTGCTCTGATCCCTACCCTGGAGCAAAAGAAGATCATACTGATCCTCTGGGAGAACCGCCCCGGTATGGAGGGCGTGCTGACGGATGCCCTTACCCGTATGCATGAGAGATTTGCCAGGGAGTACGTGTGTATTATCGACTGCAACGACAATGGTATGGCGCCCTTTAGTCTGCCTCAGTATTTCCAGGGTTATGCCGTGAATCTGGTTACCGAGCTGCCCAAGCGCCGGGAAGAGCAGGAGCAGATGATGGAGGGTGGCGAATTCGATGATAATGAGCAGGAGAAAAAAGACCAGGTGCCCGAGAAGAAGCTTCGCCCCATCAGCCGCATAGAGGAGCTGGTGGCTGCGGATATCGTGGTTACCGACTATTGTACCGAGGGACTTATGGCAGCGGCCATCGGAAAGCCGCTTATCCTTTGGACGCCCGACTACGAGTCATATTACAATACCCATGATACCTATATCAATCCCGGGGAGATCCTTTCGGGAATAAGGGTAGAGAGTACATCCCAGCTTATGGAGGCTCTCGAGAACATAGACAACTATGATGTTTCCGTAGAGAAAAAGTTCGCGGAGGATTACCTGCAGAAGTGTGATGGAAAGAGCGCAAAGTATCTGGTAGAATACCTGGAGCAAGTAACCGCATAGCAGGTTTTCACGTGTCATACCAGGCGGTATTACCCGTAGTATGCTAAGCGGTATTTTAAGTAGTCATTCTAAGCGGTATTTTAAGTAGTCATTCTAAGCGGTATTTTCCGTTGTCATTCTGAGCGAAGCGAAGAATCTTTAAAAAGGAGGAGAAAGATGAGCAATATTGCAGTAATAGTGGCAGGCGGCGTGGGAAGCCGTATGCATCAGGACATTCCCAAGCAGTTTATCAATGTCTATGACAAGCCTGTGATAATCTATACTTTGGAGAGCTTTCAAAAGCATCCAGAGGTGGATGCCATTGAGGTGGTGTGCATAGATGGATGGCATGACATGCTTTGGGCCTATGCCAGGCAGTTCAATATCACCAAGCTTAAATGGGTAATAGGCGGCGGAGATTCCGCCCAGGGATCCATTGCAAAGGGTATATATAATCTGGAGGGCGAGGCAAAGCCCGAAGACATTATCATCATCCATGACGGAATACGTCCCATGGTGGATGAGACAGTTCTTTCTGACGTTATCATCAAAGCTAAAAAATATGGTAACGCTGTTACTTCCATGCCCTATAACGAGCAGATATTCAAGGTGGCCGAGGATGATGAGAATACCACCGTGGAGTATATTCCCCGTGAGACTCTTCGCCGTGTGTCCACTCCACAGGCATACCGTTTTGACCTTGTGGATGGAAAGTATCATGAGGCGTATGAGAAGAATATTGGTATAGCCGGAAGTAACTACACTAATACCATGATGGTTCAGCTGGGAGTCAGACTCTATTTTGCCGCCGGAAGTGACAAGAATATCAAGCTTACCACCAAGGATGATCTGGAGATGTTCAAGTCATACCTTAAGGCAGATAAGGACAAATGGCTTAAGGATTGAGGTGTAAGCATGAAAAAACTATGGGAAAATGAATTATATCTTGAGGATATCAACTACGTAGCTGGTTTGGAGCTTGACTGGGAGAGCTTAAAGGGAGCCTCCTTTTTGATAAGCGGCGCCTCCGGTAATATCGGCAGCTTTCTTATCGACGTTTTGATGTCCCATAGCGACCTTGGGATACGGTGCTTTGCCCTTGGCAGGAACGAAGAAAAGGCAAAGGAGAGGTTTGCCAATTATTGGGATGATCCGAACTTTGTATTTGTGGCAGGTGATATCAATAAAGGGATAAGCTTACCCGACGGTGAAAAGACGGATTACGTGATCCACGCAGCCTCCAATACCCATCCAAGGGCATATGCCACAGACCCCATCGGTACTGTCACCACCAATATCATCGGTACGGACAATATGCTTAAGTTTGCTTCCGAGCACGGTTGTAAGAGGTTTTTATTTCTTTCATCTGTGGAGGTGTACGGTGAGAACAGAGGGGATAAGGAATACTTTGACGAGAGCTACTGCGGATATATCGACTGCAATACCATGAGAGCCGGCTATCCGGAGAGCAAGCGCGCCGGCGAAGCGCTATGCCAGGCGTACATAAGTGCCAGAGAGATGGATGTGGTGATCCCCCGTCTGTCAAGGACCTACGGTCCCACACTTTTGGCGACGGATACCAAGGCCATTTCCCAGTTCATTCACAAGGGGGTGGCAGGTGAAGATATAGTGCTCAAGTCCGAGGGAACCCAGAATTATTCATACAGCTATGTGGCTGATGCGGTAAGTGGGATCCTGTACTGCCTTATGAAGGGCGAGTGTGGACAGGCATATAACATCGCTGATCCCGGAAGCGATATCACCCTCAGGGATCTTGCGGCCATCATAGCTGAATATGCGGGCAAAAAGGTGGTCTTCGAGCTTCCGGATGCAGTAGAGGCAGCAGGCTATTCCAAGGCAACAAAGGCTCTTTTGGATGCATCCAAGCTTCGGGGGATAGGCTGGAGTGCGGCATATGATATGAAAAGGGGGCTCACCAGGACGGTGGAGATACTTAGGGAATTGTCATAGAAAAGCTTAGGAGCCGGCCATATGGCCGGCTCCTTTATTTCTTTGCCTGTAATAGGATATCGATGGTTTTTTTATACTCATCCATTACTTTTTGGTGGTTTTGGGCGACATAGTTTTCGTCATTGTTTCTTGAGGCGGTCTCAAGGGCAAAGGCTTCATCGGCTAAAGCTATTGCACCGACGGATTTCAGATTGCTCTTTAGGGCGTGGATCAGAATACTGTATTCCATCCAGTCCTTCTTTTCAAAGTCTTCGTTAAGAGCATTTTGTCTGCTGTCGAACTCTTCGATCAGATCGTCGAGAGTCTCAAAAAAGATATCCTCATCACTGCCACAGTACATAAGCCCGGTGCCTATATCTATACCGGCAGATGCTAAAAGCGACGTGTCGTAGCCGGAACCGTCTGCAGAGACAGGCTCTTTTGATGATGGATCCTTTGGAGCAAATTCCATGATACTTTCATCAGTATTATCCTGTGTGGATGCATAGGCGCTCTCCGGGAGATACTTTTTTAGGATATCCACCAGATCCTTTATGACAATGGGTTTTGACAGGTAGGCATCAAAGCCTTCATTAAGGTAGATTTCCTTGGAACCGATCACTGCGTTGGCGGTGAGTGCTACCATACTGGTATCGGACGGTATCAGGGATCTGCGCTTCAGCTCCTTAAAGGTCTCTATTCCGTCCATCTCAGGCATCATATGATCTAAAAATACAATGTCATACGTATTATCAGACATCTTCTCAATGGCTCCTGCGCCGGATGTGGCTTCGTCTGCATGGATATGGCAGAGGGACAAAAGATTGATGGCGACCGTCAGATTAAGACTGTTGTCATCTACCACAAGGACACGTGCATGGGGCGCAGATATGAGGTCATTTTCTGACCGCAGGGTCTTGCTTTTACCGGCAAGTATATCAAAATCTCCTATGGGTGCGGGATCTACTATGCCTAAAACTATATTGAAGTAAAAGACTGAGCCCTGGCCATAGGTACTTTCCACGTTGATGTGGCTGTCCATAAGCCCCAAAAGGCTGGTGACGATAGACATCCCAAGTCCTGTCCCTTCGATATTGCGGTTTTTGATCTCATCAAGTCTTTCAAAGGTGAGGCAGAGCTTGCTGATATCCTCACTTCGGATGCCTATTCCCGTATCGGATATCGAAACATATATCCGGATCTTGTCGTTGTCGGAAATATCCTTTTTCATGGTAAGGGTTACGCTGCCCTTTTCGGTATACTTGACTGCATTGGTCAAAAGGTTCATGATGACCTGGGTGAGTCTTACATCATCTCCGTAAAGTCTTTTGGGAAGCTCGCTGTCTATTTCAAGCTTAAGTGCCAGACCCTTTGCATCAGCCCTTAAGGAAATGGAGTTAACCAGATTACCTATAAAGGCCATGGTGTCGAACTCCACGGGTATGATGTCCATTTTGCCGTCCTCGATCTTAGAGAAATCCAGAATACTGTTGATAAGGGCAAGCAGGGTATTGCCGGCAGAGTCGATGTTTTCGGCATATCCCAGGATCTCCTTGTCATCCGACACCCTCAGTATCATCTCGTTCATACCCAAAACGGCGTTGATGGGGGTCCTGATCTCATGGGACATCTGTGCCAAAAAGCGGCTCTTGGCTTTGTTGGCCTCGTATGCTGCGGCCTCTTTTTGCTTGAGAGATTCGGCTTCAAAGGACTGCTTCAAGCCTTCGGCACGCATATCCTCCATTTTCTTTGCGTTGAGCTGCTCGTTTTTATAACCCAGATAATAGAAGAAGGATATCAGCAAAAAGATGACAAGTGATACAATTATGTTGACGGCTAACTGGTTGTAGGTATCTTCCAAAAGCTTATTATTACTGATAGCTATGATGATGTACCAATGTTCCATCACAGGCTCCACAAAGAGGGTGCATTTTTGACCATCCATAACAGCCTCTGTAGAGCTTCCGGCGCTTGAAACAACAGCAGACATAAAGTCTTTGCCGTACAGCTCTCCGGTGGTCTTACCATTCAGTTCGGGATCATGGTGGGCGATGATGAGACCGTCACTGTCTACTACGAGGGCATAGCCCTTGCCGCCTATGCTAACATCTGCAGTCACATCCTGGATGTGGTTTACTATCAGATCCAGGGCGACTACCTTTCTGTCGTAATAGTCTCCGTCTTTTTTCCCGTCTTTTAAAAGCTTGCATATGGTGATGACGATCTCATGGGACTGTGCATCAACATAGGGAGGTACTATGGTGATATCACCATTGGCCGCAACGGCATATTTGTACCAGTCACGTTTTGTGGCATCGTATCCTGAGGGAGGTACCCAGCCTATACCGTCCATATATTCACCATTGATATAGCTGTAAAAGCCGGTGAGGTCATCCCTGAACTGATCCTTCTGGTAGTTGGTCTGATCGATGATATAGTTTCTGATGTCATCCTGAGACCGGCCGTTTTTTAGCATGACCTCTATGCTGTCGGCTACTACCAGCAGTGTGGAGGTGGCGACAGTCAGATAATTCTCAAGCTCAACGGAGGTGGAATAGACCATAGTCTGCCCATCCTCCAATGCCCCCTTTACGGAGACATTGTAAAAGAGTCTGGAGGTGTAGAGTACTGAGGTGGACATAAGACAGAACGTGATGATTATAGTAAAAATGAAATTGAAGCGGCTCCGTCTGATGGCTGCATCCACAGGGATATCGCTGTCGATGGATCTGTACCTTATGGCAGTCATAAGTATGATCATGAGGATGAAGGCCACCAAGAAAACGGATATGACAAAAAGACTTATAGCTATCTTTTCGTAGGTGGGGCCTGCGGCTTCGTCTGAAGGTATGGCCTGCTTCATCCTGAAGCCAAGGTAATAGCCTCCGACACATCCGAAGAAGATGATAATGGAGACCGTGGCCTGCAAAAGCACGGTAAACCGGGTCTCCTGTGGACTGGAGTCGCTTTGGGGAAGTGATACGTCACTATAGGACTTTTTGGCTGCCGGACCGAAGAGTATTAGAGTAAAAGCCTCCGCAAGAGAAAAGTAGTAATAAGGGTTCAGAGCTACGGATGGCCAGTCAAAGCAGGAGGAGGTCCACATGCCGTATTCAAAGACAGAGACCAGTAAGAGTGCCATATGGACAGCAGGGAAGGGAGTGTCGGGATTCTTGGCGCAAAAATACCTGGCAAGGACCTGTAGGCTAAAGACCATGATCAAAGTGACAAGGGTGCCCTCCCAGAGATTGTTAAAGATACCGCCGTATTGAATGTATAAAAAGAACTGGATGACACCAAGGGGGATGGGTATGAGCATCAATGGGTGAAAATACCCCTTTGAATATTTCGGCCGCATATCCATGCAGAACAAAAACAAAAAAAGGTAGCCCACATTCCAGCCGAAATATGCCATCATGGCAGAAACGTCCGGATTGTCGCCCATGATCAGGGTGTAGGTGGTCCAGTAATAGTCACTCAACATGTGGGTTAAAAAGAAAACAGATAAATATAACCAGCCCCTCTTGGGAGTCCGGATATAATTAAACAGAGCGTATAGTAAACCGAGTATAACTGCCAGTAGAGTCACCACATTTTCCATAGTATCTATTGCCATAGAAAAGCCCCTCTCTTTGCTATATAACGGATCAATAGAATTGTACCACACTGTCTAAACTTAATCTACGGCTTCCTCGTTTATGATTTATCCCCAAAAGAAAAAAATTATAAATTATTAGCACTCTCTCTTGACGAGTGCTAATAATGGTGTTATAATGAGTTCAGCAATGAGGAAGATAGAAAGAAAAAGTGCTTGCAGTTTTTCTTGAAAATCTTACGAATGACGCAAAAATAAATTATATAAGGAGGAATGACTTATGTTAATGCCTAGTATTTTTGGAGAAAGTTTAATTGATGATTTCTTTGATTATCCC
>CAMOFS010000052.1 GCA_946613735.1 uncultured Lachnospiraceae bacterium
GTGACCATCGCAGTGTCATTCTCCCTTGTTGCGAGTATTTCCATGATCCTTTTGGGAACCGTACTCTACAGACAGTTTTTCCAGCAGGAGGCCATCAGCACCACTGAGAGGGAGGAGCAGTTTCTAAATCAGACCAGGCGAGCCCTTGAGGATTATCTGCACAACATGCGCCGTACCTCTGACGCCCTGTATTATATCGGTATCAAAAACAAGGACATGACCACGGATGACATCACCGATGAGATGAACCTCTTATACGAGTCAGACAAAGACAATCTGGTAAACATCGCCCTTTATTCCTCGGACGGTGAGCTGATCGGATCATCACCCGTTTCCACCCAAAAAAAGAATATAGATGTTACCGCCCAGTCCTGGTTTAATTCGGCTATAGTAGGACTTGAGAATCTGCATTTTTCCGTGCCTCATGTACAGAACCTGTTTGATGAGGCCATAGGACAGTACCACTGGGTCATATCCGTAAGCCGGATGGTGGAGTTAAACCGCGCAGGTTATCCCCAGAAGGGTGTGCTTTTGGTGGACATGAACTTTGACTCCGTTTCACAGCTTTTGGATAAGGCCAATGCGGACAACATGTCCGGCTATATCTACCTATGCGATGAAAAGGGTGATATCATCTACCATCCCAGGCAGAAGCTTTTAAATTCAGGGCTTCTCATGGAGGACAACGCCGGCATGTATTCCCGCTCCGACGGTGATTACAGATACACCTTTAATGGCGAGGAGCGTATCACCATCATAAAGACGGTAAGCTATACCGGGTGGAAGCTTATCAGCGTTATCCCCATTTCCACCTTTCGAGTGAGTCTGGACAAAATGCAGTATGTGGTGGTGCTGATGCTTTCCATAGCAATACTCGGAATAGTGCTTATAAACCAGCTTGTGACCGCCAGGATCACCCAGCCCATAGTCAACCTGGAGGATGCGGTGAGGGATATTGAGTCCGGCAACCTTTTCCCTGTTATCAGTCAGGAGGGTCCCAGGGAGGTGTCACACCTGGCCAAGACTCTAAGCAAGTCCGTTGTCACCATCCGACAGCTCATGGATGATCTGGTGACGGAGCAGGAAGAAAAAAGAAAGTCGGAGCTTGATGCACTCCAATCCCAGATCAACCCCCATTTTTTATACAATGCACTGGATTCCGTGGTCTGGCTCATCGAAGGTGAGCGGTATCAGGATGCCGTCTACACCGTAAAGGAACTGGCCAATCTTATGCGGGTCTCCATCAGCCACGGCCGCAACGTGATACCTGTCTCCGATGAGATCCGACATGCAAAAAGCTATATGAACATCCAGAATATCCGCTATCGCAACACCTTTGATGTGGAGTTTGACGTGGATGATGACATCATGTCGGCCTGTACTGTAAAGCTAATAGTCCAGCCCCTTTTGGAAAATGCAATATACTATGGAGTAAAGGGCATGGAGGATGACGCACAGATACGCATCCGCGGTTACAGGCGTGATGGTGACGTGTACATAGACGTTACTGATAACGGTATTGGAATGCCAAAGGAGCAGGTTGAGGTGCTTTTGGATCCCGAGCTGTCCGAAGAGTACCGCAGCAGCCATGAGTCTCTGGGGATGCGTCACGGCAACGGAGTGGGACTTATTAACGTGGACATGCGTATCAGGCTTTTGTTTGGTGAAAAGTATGGACTCATAATAAATAGCGAACCTGATGAGGGAACCACTATGAGCATCCATATACCTTATATCAGGTACAGTGATGATATAGAGCAGGGGATGAAAAAGAGATGAAAAAGATTAAGCTTAAGTTCCCCTCGGGGAGATATATTTTGATAGTGACTCTTTTGCTGGTCCTTACCGCCATCTATGCTGCCATAAGGCTGATGCAGGTAGATATACCGGAGGAGCCGGTCAGGGTCTCGGTGGTGACGGAGAACTCCGGTAGTGAGAGAGAGCATCTCTACTTCCAGGGCATCGAGCAGGCTGCTGCGGATAAGGATGTGCTCATATCTACCGTGATGACCTCTTATTACAAGGATGCCGGCGAGGAGGAGACCATAGTCACCGGAGAGTATCTCGGTGGGGCGAATGTGGTGATAAAAAAGAACCGGCCCGATGCGAAGGAGGTTTCCGAGCTTTTGATGCAGGAGCTTTCGACGCAGTACGGCGGGGTGCTGACAGGACGCAATGTGGCCCTTCTTTTGGGAGGGGAGTACGATACGTTTTCCAGTGAGGTAGGAAGCCTTTTGTCCGCAAAGATCACGGAAGCCGGAGGTGAGATCCTCTGGGAGAAAAATGCACCCTGTAATGTCAATTCCCTTTTGAAAAAAAGCATCAGACCGGATATCATAGTAGCCATAGATGATGACAGTCTGTCCCAGGCGGCTGCTTATCTTTCCTCCAAAAAGAGTGACCGCCGCTGTCTTGTGGGAATGGGGTGCTCGCCAAGTGCGGTGTATTATCTGGACCGGGGAGTGATATCTGCCATGGTGGTGCCTGATGATTTTACCCTTGGGTATGAGAGTCTTATGGCTGCGGTAAACGGGGAAAATGTGAGTGACCTTGCCACTGAGCTTACGCTTATACATCCTGAAGAGGTGCACGAAAAAGAGAATGAGAAGCTGCTGTTCCCTTAGCTATACGGTCGTAAACAAGGATTGCTCCTTGCTGCGACCTGTCGTACTCGCTGCGGAGCAATCCTTGCTTCCTCCCTCCACTATGTCGTACTCGCTGCGGAGCAATCCTTGCTTCCTCCCTCCACTATGTCGTACTCGCTGCGGAGCAATCCCTGATCACGACCTTGATGCCCTTGCTACGGAGCAATCCTTGATCACGACCTTGATGCCCTTGCTGCGGAGCAATCCTTGATCACTCCCTGCCCTACTGTCATTCTGAGGAGCGAAGCGACGAAGAATCTTTTTATAATATGAGGAAAGCAAAATGAAAAAAGCAATACCTGTAATTCTGATTATCACCATGCTCATATCCCTGGCTGGGTGCAGTAATACCCAGGAAAAAAAGAGCGAGATCACCATCGGAGTGGTGGTGTACGACGAATTCGACACCTTTGTGGGGCAGCTCATGGATGTCTTCATGCAGCAGGTGTCTGAGCGTATGACTGCGGATGGCATCAAGATCAACGTGATCCGACAGGCCTCTGCCGGCAGTCAGATCACCCAAAACGACCAGGTGAACGAGCTTATTAAAAAGGGCTGTGACGTGGTATGTGTCAATCTGGTGGACCGCACCGATCCTGCAATGATAATCGAGGCGGCCAGGGACAATGACATCCCGGTGGTCTTTTTCAATCGTGAGCTTGTGACCCAGGATCTATACAGCTGGGACAAGCTGTACTATGTGGGGGCCGATGCCTATGATTCCGGTATCATAGAGGGACAGATCGTGGCTGATGCCTTTGGTTCAGATCCTACCCGGGACAAAAACGGGGACGGTCAGATGCAGGTGGTGGTCTTAGAGGGAGAACCGGGACACCAGGACTCCATCATCCGCTCGGAGTATTCCGTCAGCACCATTATGGATGCGGGAATTACAGTGGACCGGCTGGAGAGTGGCATAGCCAACTGGAAGCGGGCCGAGGGCCAGACCAGGATGGCCAGGATGCTTGACAAATACGGGGAAGAGATAGAAGTGGTACTTTCAAATAATGATGATATGGCCTTAGGAGCCATTGACGAATATGAAGCTAGGAACATCCCCATGGACAAAAGACCCATCATAGTCGGCATCGACGGCACAGATGTGGGGCTGGAGGCAGTGGAAAACGGAACCATGCTGGGCACCGTATACAACGACAAGGACAATCAGGGCAAAGCTATGTGTGAGCTGGCGGTAGCCCTGGCCACCGGCGGCGACACCTCGTCCCTTGACCTTACTGACGGCAAGTACATCCGCTTCCCCTACGCACGTGTAGAAAAGTCCAATGTCTCGGAATACCTAAAGTGAAAATCTGTGGTTTTACCGGCGACGGGTTTCGTGTATAATTATAAAGTCAAACGAAATGGGAGAGAGGTTTTGATATAAATGTACGTTTTAGTCAACTGTCTTTTGTTAGTAGCCGGAGCGGTCTCCGCTGTGTTCGGAATCAGCTTCTTCTGGAGGAACAAGGTCACTTCCGACAATCTGCGCTTTTACATTCTCTTATATGGTATAAGCTCGGCGGGATGGTGTATCGGCTACGGCCTCATAGGTATCTTAGATGATTTTGCCATCTGCGCGGTAATTAGGAAGTTCGCTATTCTCTGCTTTGACACCTTCATGGTCAACGAGACCTTTATGGGAACCGAGGCAGCCAGACTTAAAAAAAGGCCTGCTATCATTCTTCGTATCCTTATATTTGCCCTCAGTGTTGTTGACTATATTGTCTTTGCCATAAAGGATGTGAATATCTTTTTCAGACAGGGAGCATGGACCACCTGGTATGCGGATCCGGCATATGCCTTCAACCGCAAATTTCATTCCATATATGTGTGCATCATGTTTGGTGTTTTGATCACCATCTGGTATATATGGCTTAGGCGTGCCAAGGTCAAGCGTATAAAAAGCTTCCTTTACATGTTTTTAATAGCCAATCTTTCTATGATAGCCTTCGGTGTTCCCGACACCTTTTTACCAATGGTGGGCTTGCCTGCAGTTCCCACCTCCGGTTTTGGCGGGGCCGTATGTACCATTGCCATCTGGGTGGGGGCCACCCGTCTGAATTCCTTTGATATCCGCATGGGCAATATCATGACCAGGCTTTTTGAATTTCTTGAGGTCGGTATCATCGCCATGACTCCTGACAGAAAGATAGGCATGGTAAACCGCTACGCAGCCAATCTCATGGACCGGGCAGGTAACAACTGCCATGACATCGCGGACTTTTTTGATATGGATGATGATATAAAGGATGAGATGTTTGAGGTGTCATTGGATGACATCTACAATGAGCTTCTGTGGGATAAGAGCGGCAGTCATGCCTATTCCATCAGGATGAATGCCATGAAGGATTATTTTGGTGATCCCTTCTGTTTTCTATGTGTCTTTTTGGATGTGACAGATGAGGTGGAGACGGCGAAAAAGCTGGAGATGGCCAGCAACGCAAAAAGCCGGTTTTTGGCCCAGATGTCCCATGAGATCAGGACGCCTATCAATGCAGTTTTGGGAATGAATGAGATGATCCTTAGGGAGTCCACGGATCCGGAGATTTTGGAGTATGCGGAAAATATCGACTCCGCCGGCAATACACTTTTAACCCTGATCAACAGCATCCTCGATTTCTCAAAAATAGAGGATGGCAAGATGGATATAATACCGGTCAGATATGATACTGCATCCCTGATCCACGACCTGTATAATTCTATTGTCCAGAGGGCGGAGGCCAAGGGATTAGAGCTTAGGCTCAATATTTCCCCCACAATTCCTTCCAAGCTATACGGTGATGATGTAAGACTATCCCAGATCATCATGAATCTTCTGACCAATGCGGTCAAATACACCGAGAGCGGTACCGTTATCCTTACAGTTAAGGAGGAGAAAAAGGGCGAAAAAGACATTGACCTTTCTGTCTCGGTGTCAGATACAGGTATGGGTATAAAAAAGGAGGACATAGACAAGCTGTCCGTCTCCTTTGAACGTCTTGAGGAAAAGAGAAACAGAAACATCGAGGGGACGGGACTGGGTATTTCCATAGTCACGAACCTTTTGGATATGATGGGAAGCAGGCTTTGTGTGGAGAGTACCTATGGAAGCGGATCATGTTTCTATTTCACCGTAAAGCAGGGAATAGAGGATGAGACTCCCATAGGAGATCTTAAAAAGGCCTTTGAGAAAAAGCGGGATACCAGGGCTTCGGATGAGCTCATCAGTGCTCCCGGTGCAAGGGTTTTGGTGGTGGATGACAATGCCATGAACCTCAAGGTGGCCAGGAATCTGCTCAAGCTCTGCCACATCAAGCCGGATATGGCAACCTCAGGCTATGAAGCCATAGAGATGATGAAGAAGGCTTCCTACGATATAGTATTTTTGGATCATATGATGCCAAAGATGGATGGCATAGAGACACTGCATGAGCTTATGGACCAGTCCCTGATCCCTGAGGAGACGGTGATGGTGGCCCTTACAGCAGATGCTGTTATAGGAGCCAGGGAAAAGTATATAGACAGTGGTTTTGATGACTATCTGTCAAAGCCCATTGACCTTATGGAGCTTATGGAAGAACTGAAAAAATACCTTCCTCAAAAGGCCTTTGAAGGAGAGTACAGGTATTCCAAGTCTTCTTCGGGCAAAGAACTTGAGGTGATGGAATTCGCTCCAATGGCCGAGGAAGAGGTTTTGGAGTTCTCACCGGATACAGTTATAGAGGCTGATGGTTTTGGCAGATATGATCTCGATAAGCTAAAGGAAAATGGGATAGACACAGAGGCCGGCGTTCGGTATTGCGCCGGGGATGAGGACATGTATTCAGAGATGCTTTCCGACTTTGTGGATGAATATGAAAGCAAGCACCAGGCCTTAAGTGATCTGTATGAAAAAAAGGAGTGGCACGAGTACCGTGTCATGATACATGCCCTAAAGAGCAATGCAAAGACCTTGGGGATCAATGGGCTTTCCGACATGGCGCTTTCTTTAGAAAATGCCGCCGGTGAGCCGGATGAGGAGTATATCGCCGCCCACCACGCCGAGGCTATGGATGAGTATCTGTCGGCCCGGAATACAATTAAATTATCTGGAATATAACGAAGGACAGGAGGGAGAAGAAATGCCTATTTTTAGCTATTCATATGCACTGTGTAGCCGCAGCCTGAGAGCAGCTTAGTGGCATTGTTAAGTGACTCGGCGTCGTACATCTCCACATGGAGGGCACCCTCCTGATATTCCCGGTTATGTACGATTCCGATATTTTTAATGGAAATATTGTTTTCGGCGAGCAGGGTGGCTACCCGTGCGATTCCGCCCACCTCGTCATCCAGGTCACAGTAGAACTCAAATACCCGTGGCAGAAGACTGTGGGACTTTATGGTGATGGAGTCCCTGAAGTCCTTGGCATGGGAGAACATATCCAAAAGTGCATCACTGTCAGAGTCTTCTATGGCGGCAGCAAAATCAGCCAGCTCATCAGCATAAAGAGACAAAAGCTCTAAGATGGAAACCCTGTTCTCCAGGCAGATATCCCGCCACATGACGGGAGAGGAGGCAGCTATACGGGTCACGTCACGAAAGCCTCCTGCTGCGATGGTTCGAAGGACGTCATCCTTGTTGTTGATGTTGACCATGTTTACCAGGGCCGCCGACATGACATGGGGCAGGTGGGAAATGGCTGCAGTGGCAAAGTCGTGATCCGCTGCGTCAAGTGATAGGGGGATGGCACCCAGGGATGCTATAAAATCGGAAAACTCTGATACCCTTGCCTCATCAATCTCATCATTATTGGTGAGGATATAATAGGCATTCTCCAAAAGGGCAGCAGACGAATTTGAAAAGCCGGTCTTTTCCGAGCCGGTCATGGGATGACCGCCGATAAACTGGGATGAGAGTCCCAGTTTTTTTATTTCAAGCTGGATCTGTCCCTTTACCGAGCCTACGTCGGTTATGAGACATTTGTCTGAAAGGCTGGGGATAAGCTTATTGAGATAGTCCACGTTCGTACGCACCGGACAGCATAAAAACAAAACATCCATGCTGCCAAACTCCGACAGTGGTAAAAAGCCTTCATTTTCTATAACGCCGGTATCGTATGCCTCCTGTATCGTCTCGACATGCGATGCGTGTCCGTATATCTTAATATCGGGGTATACCTCGCATATTGCTTTTGCAATCGCGCCTCCGATCAGCCCCAATCCTATAAACCCAATTTTTTTGTAATGCATCATTTCCTCCTGAGAGATTCTTCGCTTCGCTCAGAATGACAAGTATTTCCTTTTGGATGTCATTCTAAGCGCCCAGCTTCCCCTGTCATTCTGAGGGCGCCAGCCCGAAGAATCTTCTGTTTTATTTTATACTATTTTATTGTATAATTGTAGAAAAATTTAGGAGTAAAGTCATGGATTATATCAAAAACGATGCCTGGGTGGAGTTCTACGAGGAGATAGAGCCCTCTAAGCGCAGAGCCATAATGGAAAAGATATTAGAGGAGGCAGAAGACGACGGAGCCAATGAGCTTCGCCAAACACTTTTTGCCGAAAGGCATAAGCCCCCCAAAAACGCGGTGCGCGAGGTGGACAACGGCATCTGGCACATGATAGTGGTGCCTTCAAACATGAAGC